>CABXFE010000066.1 GCA_902511425.1 uncultured SAR86 cluster bacterium | reverse complement strand
TCAACCACACCCTTGACGAAACGAAGGTAAAGAGGAAGGAAGTGGGCAGCATCATCCATTATAAATACTCGCTGAATAAATAACTTAATTCCTCTTGGAGTATCTCTATTCCAAAGATCGTATGGAGATTTTTCAGGTATAAAAAGTAAACTTGAATATTCTTGTTTTCCCTCAACTTTATTATGCATCCAAGTTAAAGGATCATTGGAATCATAGGATATAAACTTGTAAAACTCTTTATATTCATCAGCTTTAACAGATCTCTTAGACTTTAACCAAATAGCTTCCGAATCATTAATTGTTTCTGGCTCACCTTCTTCAGGATTAAGAATTAATGGGAAGTTTATGTATTGGGAATATTTCTGTAATAAAAATTTCACCCTCATCATTTCGGAAAACTCTTTATTTTCTTCATTGAGATAAATAGTAATTCTGGTTCCCCTATCTTCCTTGGGAATCTTTGAGAGTTGATAAGTATCCTCACCGGAACTTTCCCACATGATTGCATCATCTGAAGAAAGATTTGCCGATCTGGAATGGACCGAGACTTTATCAGCCACCATAAAAACAGAATAAAATCCAACACCAAATTGGCCAATCAGGTTTGAATCTTTTTTCTTGTCACCTGTCATCTCTGATAAAAATTGGGCCGTTCCAGACTTAGCTATGGTTCCAATATTTTCAATAATTTCATCTTCAGTCATTCCAATTCCGTTATCTGAAATGGTTACTGTATTATTTTTTGCATTCAAACTAATATCTATTTTTAGATCAGCATCTCCATCAAGCAGCTTTGAATTTTCTATAGCATTGAATCTAAGCTTATCAAGAGCATCAGAGGAATTAGATACTAACTCTCTAAGGAATATTTCCTTGTTGGAATACAGCGAATGTATCATTAATTGCAAGAGCTGCTTAGTTTCAGTTTGAAATGATTTTGTTTTTGGTCTAGCCATAGTTATTTGTCCCCTTTGAAATCAATATGGTGTTGAAACTATCAAGTTCAAGCAAAAGATTAACTTTTTTTTGATTCAGCCTTGCACTTCCTGCTACAGAATCTAACTTCATCCCAAACACGTTCCCACTTTTTTCTCCATGCAAATGGACGATTGCAGTTTTGACATACTTTTGTTTCAAGATTTAATTTTTTATGCAAAGTAAAATTTAACCGGCCAGTATAAAAAACTGGATGATGCTGAGAGCAAATATTACAACTGTGCAATAAACACTAACACCATGAGAAAAAGAAAAAATTTTATCCCAACCTCTATCTCTAGCAGCATTGGTAATTGGAATACCAGCCAATCCAATCAAAGCATGAGCAGATATATTTATAGCCAACCACCATGTTAATGCTGAATCCTGAAAGTAAAGTATTAAAAGAGCCGGCAAAGATAACAATAAAAGTAGCAAATAGTATCTTGGAAAAATTGTACGTAAAAATCTTGAGGCTGCATCCTCATCAAGAGTCTTAAAAATCACAGGAGTTGTTAGAAGAAGGTGGCTAAAGATAACCCCAGCAATCAAAAGATTGAAAATTATAAGTGCTATTTGACTGCTCATAAGTGTTTCAAATGGCGATCCGGACGAGACTCGAACTCGCAACCTCCGCCGTGACAGGGCGGCGTTCTAACCAGATTGAACTACCGGACCGCGAACGCTTGTGAATGATAGCTTTTTTTAATTTTTCTGCAACTTTTTTTCTGTACCTTTAACCAATAATTTTGTCAAATTTAATGAATAAAAATATTAGCTATTATTTTACTCAAAAGTTTAATTTTTGATATGCTGTTTGTACTGTCCATGGGGGAGAGTATTAATATATTAATAAAAAAGGAGTATTAAATGAAATTACTTATGCTTTTAGCCGGGGTAATGAGTGTTCCTACTTTTGCTGCATCAGGTGGAGATCTTAACGCAAGTGATTACGTTGGAGTTTCTTTCTGGTTAGTTACAGCTGCATTGTTAGCTGCAACTGCTTTTTTCTTTGTAGAAAGAGATCGCGTAGCTGCAAAATGGAAAACTTCATTAACAATTTCTGGTTTGGTAACAGGTATTGCATTT
>CABXFE010000065.1 GCA_902511425.1 uncultured SAR86 cluster bacterium | reverse complement strand
TCTGATAGCTTTATTCATTTTTCTTTAATATTCTCATAAAGAAAAATGAAAAGCAAAAGTGAATTTTAAATTAACTTTTTCAATCTGGATTTAAGAACTTTTAAATCTAAATGATAAGGTGAGCCCTTAGAGGAATTATTCCTTGGGTAAGTTTTAGCTGTTGATACTGAATCTTTATTGGACTTTACATTGATATAAGCTTCCCTAAAAGGCATGCCAGATTGAACTAAGTCATATGCGCGGTCCGTCATCATCATATCTTGATCTATGAACTCAGCTGATCGCTGAGCATTAACCTTAATGGATTTAATCAAATTAGGAACAAGCTCTAACGTCTTTGACACACAGTGAAATGAATGAATAAGAGACCTTTTTGTGAGCTGTAAATCTCGATGATAACCACTTGGCAAAGAAATTAAATTTTCTAATTCAGAATAGTGCCCCGCTATCACAGAATAATTAGCCCTCATTATCTCTATAACATCTGGGTTAGATTTATTAGGCATAATAGATGAGCCGGTTAGATATTTTGATGGAATTGTTAATAAATTAAATTCCTGAGTTAAAAACATGCTCATGTCCCATGAAAATTTTCTAACATCTAGCATGGGCTGTTTTAATGCACCAATTAGCTCTAATTCAAACTTTCCTCTGCTATTTTGGACATACAAGCTGTTAAGTTGCTTCCTTTTAAAGCCCAGTTCTTTTGTTGAGATATCTCTCTTAATAGGAAGATTTACTCCATATCCAGCTGCAGTTCCCAGTGGATTTATATTCATCCAAGACTGCGCATTATTTAGTAAGTCTATATTATCAATAAAAGATTCGGCAAAAGCCCCAAACCACAAACCCCAGCTAGAAGGCATGGCCCTTTGTAAATGTGTATAGCCTGGCATAGGGTCAGACGAATGCTTTTCTGCTTTATCGAGAAATGATTGAGCTATTTTTAGATTAATTGATTGAATATCAACTAATTTTTCCCTTGCATATAAGCGCATAGCTACCATGACCTGGTCATTTCGGCTCCGACCAGTATGAATTTTCTTACCAACTGAACCAAGCTCTTTTGTAAGGTATTGCTCTATTGCGGAATGACAATCTTCATATTTAGAGGTTAGCTTGAATTTTTTTGTTTGAAATAACTTTGCAAGCTTTCTCAAAGAGGAGATAATTTTCTTAGTTTCTGTTTTGGTTAAAATATTAATCGCTTGCAGTTCATGAGCATGAGCAATGGATGCCTGAATATCATATAAAAATAGCTCTTGATCTAAAACTATATCTTCGCTAGATAAAAAATAATCAATTGCAGAGTCATTATCCTTTGAGCTTTGATTCCAAATTTTCATATTAAATGATTCCCAAGTTGTCTTCCCATCCAAAAGCAGAATTTAGATTTTGAATGGTTTGAGTTGCCGCACCTTTAAGAAGATTATCAAGCGCACAACAAAAAGTCAGCCTATTAATTCCTTGATCAACTGCAAATCCACCTATAATTACATTAGAGGTATTTTGCACGTCTTGAAGATTTGGAAGTTCTGACTGAATGCAAATTAGCTCATGTGAGCTGTAGTGCTCTACAAACAAGTTATAAATTTCGTCAGATAACATTGGATGGGAAAGAATAAAATTTCCAGTCATCATTATTCCCCTAAAAAAATTGCCTACATGAGGGGTAAACAATACCTCAGGATAGCTGTGTGCTTTTACCTCTTTCTCGTGAAGGTGAGCAACAAGTGAATATGGAATTACGCTGTCTTTAAGAACTTCCTGATTATTTCTATTATTTGGGGTTGCTCCTGCGCCACTAAATCCAGATATGCCATACAAATTCACCGGACCAACTAAGATTTCCTGAAGAGGAGCAAGCATGAATTGCATTGCTGAGGCATAACATCCTGGATTACTGATGTTCTTAGATTGGACCTTTTTAGATAACTCAGGAACTCTATACTGCCATTCTTCATTAAAACGATTGTCTGAGCTTAGATCAATAATAATAGCTTTGGGGTTATGTTGAGATATCAGGTCAATGTAATCTTGAGATTGGTTGTTTGGCAGGGCCAAGATAAA
>CABXFE010000064.1 GCA_902511425.1 uncultured SAR86 cluster bacterium | reverse complement strand
AGTCTTCATGAGTGATCTAGAGCTTACAGAGCACAATATGTTCACCTACCCAGGATCTCTAGTCAGTGATATTGGATATGGTCTTAATTATGCTCTTACTGATACTTCAGTTACAGGAGTTCCATTAACAGGAAGCGCTTCTTGGGCTGGAGAAGGTTGGCACTCAGGCAGAGGTCCATACCAACCACCAGTAATTTTTATTAATGATGTTAAAAGAACTGATAAGCAGCAAGGTATATTTGGTGAATTAAGTATAGATGTTTCAGAAACATCTGAACTTACAGTTGGCGCTCGTTGGTACGATATTGAAGTTGATTTGGAGGGTAGTGCTAACTCTGCGTTCTCTACTGGCTTTATACCTGCAGGGGCTCCCCATAATGACCGACAAAGATTCGGAACCAATTTATCAAATAAGTACAATGGACCTGGTGGCAACTCCGGCAACCCGGCCCTAGATGCAATGGATCATCCAGATAAGGCTGAAACCGATGGTGTAATTGGAAAAGTAACTTATTCATGGAATGTATCTGATGATGTTATGTATTATCTGACTTGGTCAGAAGGTTTTAGGCCAGGCCTCTTGAATCGACCTGGAGGGGACTCAACCCCTGATGGAGCATACACCGTTCCATTTATAACAGAGTCAGATGAAGTGACAAACTATGAGTTTGGTTGGAAAACTGTTATGAGCGATGGCCAACTCAGATTTAATGGTAGTTTATTCATGGTTGATATTGCTGGTCTGCAAACTTCAATCCTTGATCCTAGTATTACTAACCTGTTCTTCTCAGATAATGCAGCTGATGCAGAAATTACTGGTCTAGAGGGTGATTTTGTTTATTATCCAGATGCTGATGGGTGGATGGTTTCAGGCGCATTCTCAATGCTAGACTCTGAAATTACCAAAACTTTAACCTCTTCAAGCGATGTAATAGCTGGTAAAGAACTTGCATTTGCTCCTGGTATGCAAGGCAACATTGCTGTGAGGAAAGAGTGGTCAATGTCTTCTGGAAACATGGGCCATTTCCAAGGACAGTTTACATTTTCTGATGATAGTTATTCAGACATCATTGAGCCAAATAAAGCTAAACAAGACAGCTACAGTTTTGTTAATGTAAGAGCAGGTGTAAGCAATGATATGTGGTTAGCGGAAATCTATATAGATAACCTAACTGATGAAAGGGGTGAAATAAGTAATAACTATGTCTTTGACAGAATGCGTGTAACTTATATCAGACCAACAACGCTTGGCTTGAGATTTAAGCGAAACTTTTAACTTATAAAAGTAAACCTTAAAAAGGGAGCCTAGGCTCCCTTTTTAATTTTTTAAAGATAATTTATTTTCCATTTTTGCTAAGATGATAACCTAATGAAAAACAATGAATTCAATGCAAATAATGCATCTCTCTCTGTAGATCTCAGTGAGGCAAGACAAGCTGTAAAAGAAAATAGGTTTCAAGATGCTCTTGATCTATTTGAAATAATACTTAAGGATAATCCTGATCATATTGACAGTTTATATTTAGCCTCAGTTTCATCCAGGTACTTAAAAAACTTTGATGAATCCAAAAAATTTATTGAACGATTGATGATCATAGCCCCAGATATGGGCCGCGCATACCAAGAATTGGGTCATATTTATCGAGATATGGGCAACATAGATAAAGCAGTGATTCATTATAGGCAAGCGTGCGAGCTTAACCCAGCTCTTCTAGCATCATGGAATTCACTCTATAAATATTTTGTTGAAAATAAAAATAAACCAGCAGCAGATCATGCTCGCGAGCAAATTGAGAAACTGCAATCCCTGCCTTCGACTTTATTGTATATAGATCAAATTATGAATGAGGGCAGGTTGGGAGTAGCAGAGACGCAATGCAGAGCATTTTTAAAGAAGCATCCCACGCACACCTATGCCATGTCTCTTTTATCTGAAATTGCTAACAGGCTTGGGTATTTTGATGATGCAGAATTTTTACTTGAGAAAGCTGTAGAGTTTCAGCCTAATGACGGTGATTTACGATTGAAATATGCAACGATACTTAGAAAAAAACAAAAGTTTGCCAAGACTATGGAGCAGGTAAATATTTTGTGCGATCAATATCCAGATAATCATGTATATCAAGCTCAAAAAGCTAGT
>CABXFE010000063.1 GCA_902511425.1 uncultured SAR86 cluster bacterium | reverse complement strand
TACCTCAACATAGGAAATTTGATAGTGGTTAGGCAATTGTTTTGAGTAAAATTGCAGCGCCTGCTTCTCCCAATTATTTGGCTTGTGGCTAATACTTATAATTTTGCATTTCATTATGCAGAAACAAGAGTCTTTTCACCCCACAAACTTTCTAAATCATAAAATTCACGAGTATCATTTTGCATGATATTAACCACAACATCTCCACAATCAACTAAAATCCACTCTGAATCGTCTTGACCCTCAATCCCTACTAAATGCTGATTATGAAGTTTTATTGACTCAATTAATTTATTCGAAATTGCTTTTGCATTTCTAGAAGAAGATGCAGTGGCTATAATAAACCAATCAGCAAAACCTGAGATTTCGCGGATATCTAAAACAAGAATATTCTGAGCCTTAAGATCATCTAGCGCTTCACAACAAATAGTTTTTAAATCAGGATTCTTCATAGAAATAATTCACCTTGTGGTGGATTTTGGTATTGTTTGAATTAATTTTAATATTACGTCCAAGCTTAAGAATCAGAATATCTAACTTAAAAGAATAAATCTATTAAATATTTCTAATTTATATACTCTTTCAATCAATCTTTTGATTAAGATGGGTGTATGGATTTTATAAACTCTTTTATCCAATGGTTTTCTGACCATCCTGAAATATTAATGGGTTTAGGCATATCTTCTATTTTTATTTTTTTACTAAGTATTTTAGGGATTAGTTGGTTTGTAGCGAATATACCAGAAGATTATTTTCTAGAATCTAAAAAAAGACCCCCAAAATGGCGTGAACAAAAACCAATCTTAAGATTGGCCATAATGTTTGTTAAAAATGTAATCGGGCTGTTACTGATTGTGGGAGGATTATTGATGCTAGTATTGCCAGGCCAAGGCCTCCTTACAATGATAACAGGGTTGCTGTTAATTAATTATCCAGGGAAGTATAGATTGGAACAAAAACTTGTAAGTAAGCCTTCGATATTTCGGGCTTTAAATTGGATAAGAATAAAAGCAAATAAACCGCCGCTTAATAGAAATACTACTCATTAATCAAATAGGATTGATTAAGTTTTATTGCTTGACTTAAAGTATGCTCTAGGTTGTATATTTCTTGATAAATATAAAATGAGCGTTTTATAGCCTAAATCTTAAAAGTTATATAGGAGACAATATGGGGATAGAAAACAAAAAATGGATTTTAAAAGAAAGGCCCAATGGATTGGTCAAAGACTCAGATTTTGAGCTTGTAACAGAGACTCTTTCTGACATCAAAGATGGAGAGATTCTGCTAGAAAATATGTATCTTTCATTTGATCCAACTCAAAGGGGCTGGTTGAATGATGTGCCTGGATATCTACCACCTGTTCAGATAGGTGAAGTTGTTAGATCGGGTGGCATGGGTAAAGTACTGGAATCTAAGAATTCAGATTACAAAGTTGGTGACTTAACATTTGGGTTTGTAGGTTGGCAAACTCATTGTGTAACTAAGCCTGAAGCTGATGATAGGTTTAGAGTAGTGCCTGATCTTCTTCCTATACCAACAATGTTGAATGTAATGGGTACAACAGGCATTACCGCCTACTATGGGTTAATAGAGCTCGGTGATCCAAAGCCAGGTGAAACTGTTTTAGTTTCAGGAGCCGCAGGCGCGACAGGATCAGTTGTTGTGCAAATTGCTAAACTTAAAGGATGTCATGTCATAGGCATAGCGGGTGGCAAGGAAAAATGCGATTGGCTTAAAGAGGTTGGTGTAGACGATGTGATTGATTATAAAAATTCAAATGTTCATGAAGAATTACTAAATGTTGCAGAAAATGGAATTGATATCTATTTTGATAATGTTGGTGGTGAGATATTAGAAACTGTTCTTAACTTGATCAATATAAATGCTCGAGTGCTCTTGTGTGGTGGGATCTCATCTGGCTATGATGCGACCAGACCTCCCGATGGACCAAATAATTTATTTTCTTTAATCTTTAAGAGAGCAACAATGCAAGGATTCTTAGTCCTAGATTATCTTCCAAGGTCGCAACAGGCTCTTGAAGAAATTGCTACATGGGTTATGGAAGGCAAACTCCAACATAGGGAAGATATTCAAGAGGGCATAGAAAATTGCCCTCAAACGTTGAATAGACTCTTTACTGGAGAAAATAAAGGCAAGCAGTTGCTGAAGATTTAAGTAGAGT
>CABXFE010000062.1 GCA_902511425.1 uncultured SAR86 cluster bacterium | reverse complement strand
AAAAATATTATGAATATTGGGGAAGCTACCGCACCTTTAGGTTTTAATAAAAACATTTGGGCAAGAGAGCAAGCAACTTATGGAGTGAGATGGACTTATAACTTTTAAACCTAAAAGTTTAAAAAAAGGTTCTGAAAACAGAGCCTTTTTTAATTATGCAATCCTTTAATCTTGACAAACAAATGAGAATCATTCTCAATAAGAGCTTATCAAAATTTTAAAAATTAAATCTGGAGTAAAAATGAAAAAACTTTTTTTAATACCAATGGCAATATTTATGATGTCATTTCAATCTTTATCAGCTGATGGCTACATTGCATCTTATTCGATTAAGGTGTCTGATGTTCCTGCTTTTGCAAAGTCGCTGGATGGTTTAATGACCTCTGAATTTGGCAAGAACTTTCCTGGAACTCTGACCTTAGGCCACTTTGCATTTAATGGCTATGATGATGCAACTCACGCAGTTGTGATTAGTTATGATTCTGAAGCTGACATGGCAAATGGAACACAAATGTTTTACACGCCAACATTTGGAGCTTTTCTGAATGAAGTGCAGGATATCTCAGAGCCAGTAGAGCAATCTTTAAACAGAAAACTTATCAGTGGCGGTAACAATAACCAAGCAGATAATAGCGTCTATACAACTTACTATATGTCTGTAAAAAACCCTAAGAAGTATGCAGCTGCATGGAAAAAACTTATTGATGCGCAGGTTGAAGATGGGAATATATCTGGTTCATATGGTTTAAGAGCTCACATACATGGAAATAATAACTATTATTCTCACTATGCATATACAGGATCTACAAACATAGAATCAGCAATTGAGGAGCAAAAAAATCTCATGCAAAGCAGCTCTTTCGCTGCATTTTCTAAAAATGTTAAGCGTGAAGTAAAGAAAACAACAATGATGGTTGTAATGGCAACATACAACTATCCTAATTCATAAAGGTAAGAACCATGAGAAATTTATTTTTAATTAGTTTATTGGTTTCAAGCTTTTTTGTTCAGTCGCAAGAAGTACCTGATCCTATTAGAGCAGAATATTTGATGTGTAACTTAAATGAAGGAAAAAGTTTTGATGACTTTATGAAATGGTCCAAATCCTGGAATAAGGTAATGGATGCCACTGATGATTCTGGATACGATGCTGCAGTTATGGTTCCTAGATACCGTTCTCCACTCACTGATTTTGATATGTTTTGGGTAGGACACACTGATACAGCAACAAATATGGGTAAAGCCTTGGATAATTGGTTTGGTGATGGTTTTAAAAAAGTAAGAGATTCAATACCGGTAAGTTGCGTGCAAGCATTTAATGCTGTTCAGTGGGTTTTAGAATCTAACTTTAGCTCAGAGGATCTATCAAGCGCTTATCCAGTATCCTATCGATACTGTAATTTAAAAGAGGGTAAAACTCTTGCAGATGCATTTGTTAGCCTTAGCAATCAGATAAAAATTTCTCATGAAGCAGGCATTAGAAATAGTGCTCGCTTAATCAGACCTAGCAATGGAGCTCCAGCTCAACTTGCTGATTATGATTTTGTATTGTCCTATGGCTCGCCCGACTGGGAAGAGTGGGGTAAAACAATCGATCACTATTGGTCAGATGTAAACAATACTGATGAGAATAAAGTGGTCAGAGAAACATATTCTTGCGAGAATTCAAGAATGTATTCTGGAACTATAATTAGATAAAAAAATAAGGAAAAATTATGAAAAAGTTATTACTTTTGCCTGTGTTACTCTCAATGGTTGCATCTGCTGAGATTTATGAGGATTTCACTCCCTCACAAGAACCAATGGAGCTCACAGTTGTTGCGGTGCAGCCAAACTATGTTGACACTTACCTTACCAACCTCAACAGAACCTGGGTTCGAGCTATGAATGTTCAAAAGAAGCTAGGCTATGTTGAAGATTTTAATGTTTGGACATCCTTAAGTGTTGCAGATACTCCAAATGTTTGGATCACGGTTCAATATAAAGATTTGGCATCAATGCAGCAAACTGAAGAAAAGAATAAGGCTGTTGAAGCTGAACTAGAAAAAATGTATGGAGATAATGAGGTTGAGCTAGAAGAAATCTCGAAGGGTTATGAAGAGATTCGTCAAATGATCGATCATGCAATTATCTATAGGGTTGATTTTAAAGAATAAAATTTTAAACAATCTATGAAGAAGGGGTCATAAGACCCCTTTTTATTGTATGACACCATTTATGTCAT
>CABXFE010000061.1 GCA_902511425.1 uncultured SAR86 cluster bacterium | reverse complement strand
CAATCAGAGGAGCTGCTTAAGGATTCATTCAACCTTGCCTGGCAAGTTTATGAAAGTGGTTATCGCCCAAACTATATTATTGGTGTTTGGAGAGGGGGAGCCCCAATTGGTATAGCCGTTCAAGAGTTTTTAGATGTCCTTGGCGTGCCCTCCGACCATATTGCAATTCGTACTTCTCATTATCAAGGAATAGATCTGAGGGATAGCCAGGTTCAAGTTTATGGTTTGAACTATATTATTAAGCAGGTTGAGTCAGAAGATTCCCTTCTAATAGTTGATGATGTTCATGACACGGGTATATCCATTCAGAAAATAATCTCAGATCTTCAAACTGCTTGTAAAAAAAATACACCTGAAATTAAAGTAGCTACCCCATACTTTAAGCCAAAGAAAAATAAAACTGAGAGAAATCCTGATTTTTATATTCATGAAACTGAGAAATGGCTCGTCTTTCCTCACGAGCTTGAGGGTTTATCTATGGATGAAATTATTGAGTTTAAGCCTGAGCTCTCCGACCTTGCTGAAAAAATTAAACCTTTTATATCTTAAGAAAGATTTAATATAGTTTCCTTTATAATATAAATTCATTCATTCACTATTAAGTATGAGCAACTCTAAAAATCTCTCTTTAGATAAGAAAAATATTGATACTGTTTTGGTGTTGGACTTTGGCTCTCAATATACTCAACTTATTGCAAGAAGAATTAGAGAATTAAATGTGTTTTCTGTAATACTACCTTGGGATGTTTCAACTGAAAAAATTAGATCCCTTACTCCAAAGGGAGTAATTTTATCTGGAGGCCCTGAATCAGTTACCGAATCTAATACTCCAAGAATCCCTGAGATTATTTTTGAATTAGATTTGCCTGTCCTAGGCATTTGTTACGGGATGCAAACTCTTGCAGAGCAATTTGGAGGGCAAGTTTCTTCCTCAAAAAATAAAGAATTTGGCCATGCTCAAATTGTTTTGGAAAAACCATCTTTGCTCTTTGATGGTTTTAACTCTGGCTCTTCGGTTGATGTGTGGATGAGTCATGGAGATCATGTATCAACTCTACCAGATGAATTTAATTTAATTGCCTCAACTAAATCAGCTCCGATAGCTGCCATGGAGCATGCCCAAAAACCTATTTATGCGTTGCAGTTCCATCCTGAGGTCACCCATACCAAACAGGGAAATGCTGTATTGGAAAATTTTACATTTAAGATATGCAAGTGCGCAGCCCAATGGAGATTGGAAAATCTTATTGAGCAACGAATAAATGAGATTAAAGTAAAAGTAGGAGATCAAAAAGTATTGCTTGGTTTATCTGGCGGAGTAGACTCATCTGTTACAGCAATGCTTTTAGATAAAGCGATCGGAAAAAATCTAATTTGCGTTTTTGTTGATAATGGATTGCTCCGAAAAAATGAAGCTGAAGATGTAGAAAACTTATTTAAAGATAAGATGGATTTAAATTTATTAGTCGTTGATGCAAAGAAAGTTTTTTATAGACATCTTAAAAGCATCTCAGATCCCGAGCAGAAAAGAAAAATTATTGGTAGAACTTTTATTGATGTTTTTGATAATGAGGCTGCTAAATTAAAAGATGAGATTAATTTTTTAGCACAGGGCACTATTTATCCTGATGTAATTGAATCTTCTGAATCAGAATCTAAAGAGGCTAGGGTGATTAAATCTCATCATAATGTTGGAGGTCTTCCTGATGATATGAAGATGGAATTAGTAGAGCCTTTGCGTGATTTATTTAAAGATGAGGTTAGGAGAATGGGATCTGAACTTGGCCTGCCATTGGAAATGTTAAACCGGCATCCATTTCCAGGCCCAGGACTGGGAGTAAGAATTCTGGGAGAGATTTCTCAAGAAAAAGTTTTAATTCTACAAAATGCTGATGCTATATTCATAGAGGAATTAGTTAAGGCTGGCTTATACGATCAAGTTAGCCAAGCATTTTGCGCATTTCTTCCAATTAAATCAGTTGGGGTTGTTGGCGATGAGAGGAGATATGCGGATGTCATAGCGATTAGAGCAGTTGAGACAGTAGACTTCATGACAGCTACTTGGGCAAGACTTCCATATGACTTCTTGGCGCATGTTTCAAATCGAATTGTGAATGAATTGGAGGGAGTTAGCAGAGTTGTTTATGACATTTCTAGCAAGCCACCAGCGACTATTGAGTGGGAGTAGTTTGTCGCCCTACAACCCCCATTCCTACGCTAATCTGTAGTTACACGATA
>CABXFE010000060.1 GCA_902511425.1 uncultured SAR86 cluster bacterium | reverse complement strand
TACAGATTACTCCTTTACTGAGCAACATGCTGAAGAGGCCCATGAAGAAGAGCATCATGATGAAGATGAGGATCATGATGAAGATGAGGATCATGATGAGCATGAAGGTCATTCTGAAGGACCAACTACTTTTACAAATGATGCAATGGAGGCTGGGGCTATTTTTGATTTTTCAAATTCTATAGTTTCTCAAAAATTTGCAATTAACTTTGTGAATGAAGATACCTCAGTGATTGGAGCAGAGGCATTTATGACTCCTGCATCAAGAGACGAGCTTACATTTGGTTACTATTTGAGCCGAAGTTTTGATTCTTTCGATTTAGATTTTGGTGTGAGATATGACATGATTGATAACGAAGGGTCTATTGTATCAATGCACGAAGAAGAACATCATGACGAAGATCATGACGAAGATCATGAAGAGCATGAAGCAAATGAAGTTGCTTATTACGATAAAGCTTTTAACAATTCTAGTATTGCCTTAAATATTGGACGAGAGCTTAACGAATTTCTCAGCATTGACTTTGGGTTTTCTTCAGTAGAAAGAGCACCTTCAACCACTGAAATGTTTATGAATGGAGCGCATTTAGCAACCGCTAGATTTGAGGTTGGTAATGTAAATTTAAATTCAGAAACATCTAACAACATAGATTTAACGCTTAACATGAAAAATGGTAGCTTTTTTGCTAAAGCTACTGTGTTCATGAATGATGTTGATAACTATATTTATCTACAAGATGAAACTGAAGAAGAGCATGAAGAGCATGATGAAGAGCATGAAGAGGATCATGATGATCATGGAGGTTTAATTCTTGCAAACTATCTTCAACAAGATGCAGAATTAGATGGTTACGAGATTGAATTTGGTAACACCATGGCTTTAGGTTCTGGCGAGTTAACTCTATCATTTGGAAGAGATGAAGTTTCTGGAGAGTTCTCTAGTGGCGGAAATATTCCAAGATTAAATCCAGCTCGAAATATCTTTAAATTGAAATATTCGCAAGATAATACAATCTTTGGATTGATGTTTAAAGATGTTGAAAAGCAAAATGATATTGGCCTTGCTGAGACTAATACAGATGGCTATCAAATGTTGAATGCTAAATTATCTAGAAGTTTTGATCTTGGCGGTCAGGGAGACTTAACAGTTTCATTATTTGGAAACAACTTACTTGATGAAATTGCTAGAAATCATTCCTCATATGTGAAAACTCAGGTTCCTTTACCTGGAAAAAATTATGGTATGAGGTTTAACTTAACATTCTAATTATTTCATATAAATAGGTTTTAAAAACCGGGAACTATTATCAAATAGTTTCCGGTTTTTTTATGTTTAAAATACGTATAATCTTTAAAAAAAATTATTAATTTTTAGCCAAATGACTTCTAGAATTTTACGTACATTCTTCATTTTTTCTTTTGTAATTAATTTTCTTTTTGCTCAAGAAACTGAAGAGATTATTTCAGTAGCTTCATACTTAGAATCTAGTGAATTAAATGCATCGCCTGTAGATGTTATTTCTGGCGAGGAGTTCAAAAATTTAAGAGTATCCACAGTAGCCGAGCTTAGTAAATACCTCACCATTGCCTCTGGCTCTAATTTTCAAACGAATGCTTTGGATGGTGTTGATCAGGGAATGGCAAATATCACTTTGCGTGGAATGGATCATGCATCAACCCTTGTGTTGATTAATAAAAAACGCCAGACCCATTCTGGTACACCCTCAGACGAAGGAGAGGGTTACATTGACATTAACATTATTCCTGAAATAGCTCTTAGCAGAATTGAGATCCTAAAAGATGGGGCTACTTCACTTTATGGCTCTGATGCAGTGGCAGGAGTGATTAATTTTCAAACATATCAACAATTTAATGGCATACGGATTGCCCTTGGTAGCCAGAAAACTAGTAACTATGATCAAAGGGATAATTCTTTAGGTGCACTTTTTGGAGGCGAGGCTTTTGGAGGAAACTATGTTTTTGCCTTAAGCACTTTGAACAAATCCCCTCTGAATGCCTCAAGAATCCCTAAGTTTGCTGAATTGGGTCTAAGCGGTCTGGGAAATAGTTTTAAAGTTACTCAAAATGATTCAGTGGTTTCTGGCCCATATGCTGGAGATTATAATAAAAATCAAACAGTCCCTGACCCAAATTGTGTTGACAATGGAGGGGTATTGGCTGGACCAAGATGTAAATTTTTATATGGCCAAAGGTTCAACATAGTGAATGATGAGGATCACCTAAAAGGATAC
>CABXFE010000059.1 GCA_902511425.1 uncultured SAR86 cluster bacterium | reverse complement strand
GTTATTTGCTTAACTCACAATTAATTACTGTTGATAATAACGAGATGATGATGCTCCTGCCAGATGAAGTTCAAAATCATCCTAATTGCATGCGATGGCTGGAAGAAATTAAATCTTCATCACCCATCAAGCACCTTGAATTTGTTGATATTCGTCAAAGCATGATGAATGGAGGAGGACCAGCCTGCTTAAGATTCAAAGCTGTAGTAAACAATGATGAGTTTGATAAGCTCAATGAAAAATTTTTGCTAAGCCCAACAAAACTTATGGATTTAAGGGCACTAGTCAGCAAACATTACAGGGATAAACTTTACCCAGAAGATTTATTAGATATAAAGTTGATGCAAGAATCCTATACATTTTTAGATGAATTAACTCAATTATTAGATTTGGGCGATATATACAATTTCCAAAGAATTTAAATAGATTACGGTCATTATATTAGTAGGCTCATTTTTTTATTTGTGACTAATAATGTTGATATTTGATAGAATCCATTAACTGCTTTTTGTCTATTAAGCATCAGCAGGTTTTATATTTAGGGGAAACAATTGTTTAATAAAGTAAAAGAATTTTTTAGGGTAGTGGGTGAGCTGAGATATTTAATCCCAGTCATGCGTTATAAATTTCCTGATCCAGAAGACTCAGGTTCATTGGCTCATCTTTTTCAAGATACAACTGAGAAATTTTCTGAAAGGCCTTTTTTATACTTCGAAGATGAAATGTGGACATACGGCCATACAAATAAAGCTGCTAACAGCATGGCAAGATATCTAGTTTCAACTGGTGTGAAGCATGGTGATAGGGTGGTTTTGTTTATGGAAAATCGACCTAGTTTTCTTATTTCATTATTGGCGTTAAATAAAATTGGTGCAATAGCTGTCCTGATTAATACAAGCTTAACAGGCGATCCTTTGATTCATTGCATTAACTCTTCTGATGCTGTGAAATGTATAGTTGGAGCAGAAAGAGCTAGCCCTCTAGAGGATGTGTTAAATCAAATTAATATTACCAAACAAGAAGATTTTTTATGGGCACAAGATACTGCGCAGTATTCTTTGCCAGATTGGGCTATAGATCTTAAAGCTCAATTAGATCTTTCTGACGACGATAATTTAGAAGAAACAAATTCGGTTAGAGTAAAAGATGTTGCCTGTTATATTTTTACTTCTGGAACTACAGGAGTTCCAAAAGCAGCAATTTGCCCAAATCAAAAACTTATGGCCGCCTCAGTTAACATTAAGATGGCTGGCTATAGAATTAACGAAACAGACTGCATGCACAATAGCTTACCTTTATACCATTCAACCGGTTTAATGTTAGGAATATGTGCTGTTATTCAGGCTGGAGCTTCTACATTCATTAAAAGAAAATTTTCCGCCTCCTCTTTTTGGGATGAAGTACAAAAATATAATACAACTGCATTGGTTTATATAGGTGAGCTTTGTAGGTATTTGGCCAATACAGAGCCAACACCAGCTGAGCAAAATAATCCTCTTAAAGTGATGGTTGGAAACGGCCTAAGACCAGATGTCTGGGACATTTTCAAAGAAAGGTTTGGGGTCGATAGAATTGTTGAAATTTATGGCGCAAGTGAGGGCAATGCTCTCTTTATGAATCTATTAAATAAGGATAAAACTATTGGTATGACTAATGCCCAAGTAGCTTTGATTGAATACGATGTTGCTGAAGATAAGATTATTAAAAATGAAGACGGGACTTGTAAAAAAATAACTAATCATGATCCAGGATTATTGATTGTTTTTATATCACCGAATTCTGTTTTTAATGGGTACACAGATGCTCAGGCAACTGAAAAGAAAATATTAAGAGATGTTTTTGAAAAAGGAGATGCTTGGTTTAATACAGGAGATCTTATAAAAACAGTCGATGTAGGTTATGCATTGGGTAAAACTCACTATCAATTTGTCGATCGAGTCGGGGATACTTTTAGATGGAAGTCAGAGAATGTCTCAACGAATGAAGTGGGTGAGATTTTAAATGGCTTCAAGGATGTGAATATGTCTAATGTATATGGGGTAGAAATACCAGGCTGTGAGGGTAGAGCTGGCATGGCTGCTTTTAGTCTTAAAGATGCCAGTAGCTTCGATTGGCAAGGCTTCTCTAATCATGTAGAAAATAGCCTCCCTAAATACGCTCGTCCTCTCTTTATAAGAATTATTCAAGAAATGGATACCACGGGGACTTTTAAATTGAAGAAAAATGATCTCAGGAATGAGGCATTTAATATTGATAAAGTGTCTGATCAGATTTATTGC
>CABXFE010000058.1 GCA_902511425.1 uncultured SAR86 cluster bacterium | reverse complement strand
ATGTAATAACTTAAAGGGGGGAAAAGCAATGAAACATCCAAACCATCCTAGCGTCGATCAAAGCGATCGAGTGGTACCATATAATCTTAGGCAAAGTGGCCGAACTCCTACCGAGCTTTTGATCTCAACCAGAGTAAGAAAGTCGCCTTTTTGGCATTTATCTCATGAAGCGGGTTGCTGGAGAGCAACTGTTTATAATCGCATCTATCATCCAAGGGGGTATGTCAGACCTGAGGACGGTGGCGCTATGGTTGAATATGAAGCTTTGGTCAATCGAGTCACAATGTGGAACGTAGCTGTTGAAAGGCAGATATGCGTTAAAGGGCCTGATGCAGAGGCTTTTACTGATTATGTGATAACTCGAGATGCAACCAAAATTGAGCCAGGTAATGGCAAATATGCAATCTTATGCAACGATAAAGGGGGTATTTTAAATGATCCTGTCTTGCTGCGAATAGCAGAAGATGAATTTTGGTTTTCTATTTCTGATAGTGACCTCTTGCTTTGGCTTCAAGGAGTGAATATCTCAAAAAAATATGATGTCATGATTGATGAGATTGATGTGTGTCCTTTGCAGATCCAAGGCCCACTCTCGGAAGATCTAATGGCTAAACTAGCTGGTGAAGAGCTCAGAGAAATTCCTTATTACGGTCTCATGGAGACTAAAATTGAAGGCGCTGATGTTGTTATTAGTCAGACTGGTTTTACAGGCGAAAAAGGCTATGAAATATATGTCCGTGATGCGCATGAGAATGCTGAGATTATTTGGAATGCAGTTCTTGTGGCTGGAGAAGAGTTTGGCCTTATGGTTATTGCGCCTGCTCATCATCGTCGAATTCAAGCTGGCATTTTATCCTGGGGTCAAGATCTAGACCATGAGACTTCTCCATTTCAAGTTAACCTTAGCTATCAGGTTCCAAGAAACAAAGAAGCTGATTACATTGGCAAAGAAGAGCTAGAAAGACAACGCGATATAATTGATGCAGGAGAATTTCCTTTCAAAATGCGAATGGTTGGTATGATTTTTGGTGGAAAGGAAGTCACTGATTATGCACCAGATTTTTGGTTAATTGCTGATCAAGATGGCAATGATATGGGTTATGTAACCTCACCATGGTGGTCACCAGAATTGGAAACGAATGTAGCTTTGGGCTGGGTACCTTGGACTTCGTCAGAGATTGGTACCAAATTACAAGTGAGGCTGCCTGATGAGTACTCTGAAGCTTCTGGGGTTGCTGTTGAGGGTGAGGTGGTTGACGTACCATTTAGAGAATCTGTGAATCCGAATAAACGAGAAGTCCAAAAAGAAAAAGGGTTAGATTACGCGGACTAAAAGAGTTAAGAGATCGGTTTCTATTGAAGTCGATCTCTGACTATGCCCTCTCACGCCAAGGCAGATCGACAGTTGTTGCTATCAAATCTTTTTCCGGTGAAACAATAACAATTTCTTGACCGCTTTTAGCATGTTCAATATCTATAATTGTATAGCAAATATTTTTGTCTAATCTTGGTGAATAAACCATAGCATTCATAGAGCCAACTTCTTTACCATCAATAAAAACAGGCAAGTGATCAGCGTTAGAATCCTCTATGGGATCGCCATGAATCTCAGCTCCCAGCAATTTTTTTGTGGGACCATTTTGGCGGATTAAACGTAAAGCTTCTTTACCGATAAAATCATCCTCTTGATCAAGATCAACCAACCAATCTAAACCAACTTCATAAGGATTATTAGACCTATCAATATCTGCTAAGTAGCTCAAAATTCCTCCCTCCAACCTGAGAATTATATTTGGCCCACCTGCGCTTATATTAAAATCCTGCCCTGCTTCCCAAAGTAGTTCCCATAGGTCATTTCCTTTAGATCCATCTTGCAAGAAAAGCTCATAACATAGTTCTCTGCTATAGCCCATTCTCGCAATGACCATTGGAATTCCTTCGTGAGTGACTTGCTTGAATTTGTAAAAACCTAAATCGTTTACCCAATCTCCAAAAACCTTCGACATTAATTTAGTAGAATCTGGTCCCTGAACTTGAAGTGGTGAGACATCAGGCTCATCAATCTCTACATCAAATTTATAGCCTGCTGCGATGCCCTGCGCCCATAATAAAGAGTCCCCATCTGAGACAGAAAACCAATAGTGATTATCATCTAACTTCAGCATTACCGGATCATTTACAAAGCCTCCTTCAAAATCCAGAAGCGGCGTATACATTGCCTGCCCTATTGCACATTTTTTAATATTTCTAGGAGTTAAAAACTGTGATAAAGCCTCGGCATCAGGGCCCTTGATTTGAATTTGTCTCTCAACCCCAACATCCCAAAGCTGAACACTGT
>CABXFE010000057.1 GCA_902511425.1 uncultured SAR86 cluster bacterium | reverse complement strand
TATTTTTATGCTATTAGTTGTATTAATAAAAGTTTTTTCTTTGCAAGTCTCTGGTTATACAGACTATCAGCTTGCTGCACTAAAAAATAAAAATTACGCTGTGCCTGTTCAGGCGCTTAGAGGTGAAATTTTTGATAGAAATGGCAGGGTTCTTGTTAAAAATGAACCAACTTTTGATTTAATTACACGCCCAAATCTGATTTCAAATATAGATTCATTTTTAGAAGCAATTGAGCCTGTTATTTTTCTTTCCCAGATCGAAAAAGATAAATATAAAAAACTGCAAAAAGATAAAGCATTTGTAAACAAAGAGTTAGTTTTAAAAAAAGATCTTTCTAAAGAAGAGATTGCCCGCTTCAATGTAAGAAGCTTTAATTTTCAAAATGCATTTATTGCAAAACGTTACAGAAGAATAAGTAATTATCCAGAAATTTTTTCACATGTATTAGGTTATACATCAAGAACAGATGATGATTTTAAATCAATGCCTGAAATTCCAAGGAGCCATTGGAAAGATGCAGAGCTATCTTACGCTCAAGGCCTTATTAAAGGCCGCACAGGCTTAGAAGAGGTCTACAATGATCACTTAAGTGGCGAGCATGGGCAAAGAGTTTACGAAATGAATGCCAGGGGTCAATTTTTAAAGTCACTATCTTTTTTTGAACCTTCAAAAGGATCTGATTTATTTACTAATTTAGATATAGGGGCTCAAGAAAGTGCAGCTAAATATCTTGGAGATAGAAGGGGGGCAGTGGTCGCAATAGACCTTGAATCAGGAGGTATAAATGTTTTATACAGCTCACCTGCTTATTCTATAAACAAGCTGTCTAACGGCATGAGTGATATGGAGTTTCAAGATTTAATCAATGATGCTGATAAACCTTTTTTTAATAGAGCGTTACAAGGAAGGTATCCACCAGCATCAACTATTAAGCCTGCTATTGGTATGTATGGCCTATCAAACAATATTGTGGATTGGGATTTTGAGATGAAAGATCCTGGATTTTTTACTTTACCTGAGACAGGGAGAGTCTTTAGGGGATGGCGTAAGGGAGGTCATGGTAAGGTGAATATGCACAAAGCTTTTTTGGTTAGCTCAAATACTTATTTCTTTTCGCTCGCATATCAAGCAGATATTCTGGAATTATCAACTCATTTATCAAGTCTAGGGTTTGGCCAAAAAGTTTGTTTAGATTGCTTTGATGAAGATCAAGCTTTTGTTCCAACCCCTGAATGGAAATATAGCATGATGAATGCAGGTTGGGTTAAAGGTGATACGGTAAACCTGGGTATTGGACAGGGCTACTTAGTAACCACTCCTATGCAGCTAGCAAATTATGCCTCTCTTCTTGCAACTAAGGGGCAATTCACTGAGCCCTCTCTTGTTTCTTTGGGAACTCACAAAAAACCTTTAAAAACTTGGGAAGATGATGGATTTGATAATTCAGACTGGATCAAAATGCATGCGGCTTTACTTGGCGTAATTGAAAGTGATTATGGAACAGCAAGAAGTATTCGCGACCTGAAAAAATTTCAAGTAGCTGGTAAATCAGGTACTGCTGAGCTTGTTAGCTTGGATAGCAAGGAGGCTTATCAAGAAGTAAGGACCTCGGAACTGTTAAGAGATCACTCTATAATTATTGCTTTTGGCCCGATGCCTAATCCTAGATATGCTGTTTCTGTGGTAATCGAAAATGGAGAGAGTGGGGGAGCTGTTGCTGGACCTGTAGCAATAGAAGTTTTAAAGAGCCTTATTAATGAATAGATCATTCCAAAAGATCTACTTTGATCCATACATTTTTTTTAGCCTTTTTTTATTATCTGTTCTTGGTTTATTTTTTTTATTTTCTGCCTCAAATGCAGACATGAGCATTGTGTCAAAGCAATTTATTTATGTTGTGGCTGGATTCATTATTATGATTTTGATTAGTCAGCCTGACCCAGATATTTTCAGAAGGATGTCAGGTTTATTTCTAATTTTCTCATTGCTACTTTTAGGTGTCACATATTTATTTGGCCCTGAAATTAATGGAGCACAAAGATGGGTTAGGATTGGCCCTGCATCTTTTCAATCATCTGAATTACTAAAACTTGCAGTACCAATCTTTCTGGCTAATTTTTTATTTGATAAAAAGCTTCCAATTCAAAGAAAAGAGATAATTATTAGCTTGGCAACTATTTTTTGTTGTTTTTTTCTCGTTTTTAGGCAGCCTGATCTTGGTACTGCATTAATCATTGCTTGCTCTGGCCTTTTTGTGCTTTTTTTGTCTGGTTTAAGTTGGAGTTTTATGGGCGGGTCTTTAATCTTGCTTATCATGAGCTCACCTTTTATATGGAACATCCTATTACAGCCTTTTCAGAGACAGAGGATAGCAACATTCTTTAATCCAGAATCCGATCCATTTGGAGCAAGCTGGAACATTATCCAATCAAAAGTTGCAATTGGCTCAGGTGGCTTATTGGGCAAAGGTTTTGGAGAAGGGTCTCAAACACAATTAAATTTC
>CABXFE010000056.1 GCA_902511425.1 uncultured SAR86 cluster bacterium | reverse complement strand
TTTCTGGGGAGCTAAATAATGAACCTTTCCTTCCTGTTCTGCTTGGATTGGAACATTCCAAAAAAATGATTGTTAGGACTGGATTAGCTATAGCTTTTCCAAGGAGCCCTATGACAGTTGCAAACATGGGCTGGGACTTGCAATCATTCAGTGATGGTCGTTTTCAACTTGGCTTAGGAACGCAAGTTAAAGGGCATAATGAAAGAAGGTTCAGTGTACCTTGGTCTCCACCAGCACCAAGAATGCGAGAATATATTCTTGCCGTCAAAGCCATCTGGAATGCATGGAAAACTGGAGAGAAATTGGACTTTCAAGGCGAGCACTATACTCATACCCTTATGACTCCAATGTTCACTCCTCCACCTATGGATTGCGATGTACCTCCAATTTATGTTTCTGGTCTTGGACCTGGAATGGCAAGAATCGCTGGTGAAGTAGCTGACGGATTATTACTTCATCCAATGTGCTCTCCAAAATATATTAATGATATTATTTTGCCAGCTGTGATCGAGGGCGCAAAAAAGTCAAACAGAGATCCCAAAGAATGTGAATTACTTTGGGGTGGATTCATTGCAACCGGAGAAACAGAGGAAGATCTTAAAACAGCTAAAAGAAATGTCGCTGCAAGGATAAGTTTTTATGCCTCAACTAGAACCTATAGGCCAGCTCTTGATTTTCATGGCTGGGGAGATATCAATGAAGCTTTGCATAAATTATCTGTGGAAGGAAAATGGGAAGAAATGTTTGCTTTAGTCACGGATGATATGGTTGAAACTCTTGGATTCTGTGGTACTGGTGAAGAGGTGGCTAACTGCTTAAAAGATGATCTTGGACCTATTTGCAGTGCCGCAATGTGGAATGAAGTAGAGCATTTAGGCACTGATCATTCAAAGGACGAGCATGTTAGTCATTTAATTCAAATTGCAAAAGGATAAATGATTCCCATAAAACCTCATGCGTATGCTGAGCTTCCTCAAGACTTCTATAATCTCCAAAATTGGCAGGGCTTTGATAATCCCCTGCTCGTTATTGAAAATGCTGAATTAAAAAAAGATTTAGGCCTCGAAAATATTGACAAGCAAAAACTGTTAAATATTTTTAATGGCTCGTTATCAATTGAAAGTCTAAAACCCCTATCGATGGCATATTCTGGCCATCAGTTTGGGCAATATGTAGAACAATTAGGTGATGGTAGAGGGTTATTGTTTGGGCAGATAGATTCATCAGCAGGTCTGATCGATATTCACCTAAAGGGTGCTGGTAAAACTCCCTACTCTAGATTTGGAGATGGTCGAGCTGTTTTAAGATCTGTAATTAGAGAGTATTTATGTGGGGAGGCAATGCACGCTTTGTCAATTCCAACCTCAAGAGCATTAATGATTATTGGCAGTGATGAAATGGTCATCAGGGAAAAAAGCGAAACGGCAGCAATGCTAGCTAGAACAGCCAAAACACATATCAGATTTGGTAATTTTGAATATTTTCATTACAACAACAAGCCAGAATACGTGAAAGTTTTAGCTGACTTTTGCATTGATAACTATCCTCCTTACTTTTCAAAATCTAAAAATAAATACGAAGAGTTCTTTAGGTCAGTTGTTGAGCAAACAGCATGCATGATAGCTCTATGGCAAGCCAATGGCTTTAGCCATGGTGTTATGAATACTGACAATATGAGTATTTTAGGAGAGACATTTGATTATGGTCCATATGGTTTTATGGAAGACTACATTCCAAGTTATGTCTGCAATCACTCTGATCATCAGGGAAGATATGCATTTAAGAACCAACCATATATAGGATTATGGAACTGTTCTGCTCTTGGTCATGCACTATCCTCCCTAATTTCCGAAGAAAACCAAGATGAGATATTGAAGACATATGAATTGTTTTTCCAAAATAAGCTAGCTGAGTTATACAGAAAAAAACTTGGATTTATAACTTCACATAATGAGGATGCTCAATTAATTCAAGGTTTATTAGATATTATGGAATCTGAAAGACTGGATTATACAAACACATTTAGAAATCTTTCTCAGGCTCTAACTGAAACTAAAACAAATGAACTAAATTCTGATGTTGCTGTGTCTTGGATCAAATCTTATCAAGAGCGTCATAACAAAGAATCTAAATCTATTGCGAAAAAAATATCGCTTATGAATGCAATTAACCCAAAATATATTTTAAGAAATTATATGGCGCAGGAAGTTATAGAAGCGGCTGAAAATTCTGATTTCTCAGCAGCTGAAGCATTGATTGAAGTCATCACTTGTCCATACGATGAGCTAGAGCAATATGAGCATTTTGCTAATAGATCGCCAGAATGGGCAAAAAACTTAGAGATTTCCTGTTCTTCTTAATTCATTAAAAAAATTAAGGTCTATGCCTTTATCTAGTTTGTTAATGCCTCCAAATAAATAGTAATTAAAATCATGTCGTGGTGGATGATTTGCCCTTAGAGATCTAAAACCCTTCTCTAAATCTTTTCTTGATAAGGCTTTGAATGCATCTGAGATTAGTTTTAAGTCAAGCTCTTCATGA
>CABXFE010000055.1 GCA_902511425.1 uncultured SAR86 cluster bacterium | reverse complement strand
TTGTCACAACACATTTCATGGTGATTAATGCGTTGATTTCATACCTTACAAGCAATAATAAAATTTCATATTTTCATCCTGATTATGCATCTAGGACAGAAATATTCATAAAAAATGGAGAAATGACTAAATTGGTTCTGGGTGATGATAAAAAAACTGAAATTAATCTTTAAAATTAGTTGAGCAATTTTTAATCAGCTGTAGAATTTATATTTTGCAGAATAATCATTACTAAATGACTAAAACAGTCTCACAAAAGTCCAAAAATAAACCTCTGAGTGAACAAGTAAGAAAGGCTATGAAAAAATACTTTGCCGAACTTGGTGATACAAGCCCGGCAAATGTTTATGAAATGGTTATGGCTGAGGTTGAGCCTGAGCTTTTGAAGGCAGTAATGAAGTACACCAACAACAATCAATCCAAGGCTGCAACAGCTCTGGGATTGAACAGAGCCACCCTTAGAAAAAAATTACATCGATATAACATTATAGAAAAATCATGAGCTTAATTACCCCAAAAACTGCCCTTGTAAGTCTTTCAGATAAATCTAATTTAGATGAATTGATAAAGTTTTTGCTTGATCAAGAGGTAAAAATTATTTCCACTGGGGGAACTTACAATTCCATTAAAAAAATAACAGATAAAGTCGAAGAAGTTTCTGAATTTACAGGATTTGAGGAAATGATGGGTGGTCGAGTGAAAACTTTGCATCCAAAAATCCATGCTGGTATTTTGGCCAGAAGAGATTCAGACTTAGAAGTTTTAACTGAGCGAGGCTATGAAGTCATTGATCTAGTTATTGTTAATCTATATCCATTTCAAGAAACAGTCGCCTCAGGATGTGAATTTGGTGAGGCCATAGAAAAGATTGACATAGGCGGACCAACAATGATTAGGTCAGCAGCAAAAAACTTCAAAGATGTTGCAGTTATTTCTGATCCAAATGACTACGTTCAGTTAATAGATGAGTGGAGAAATCACGGAGGGATCAGTTACGAATTTAGAAAGATGCTTTCACAAAAAGTTTTCCAACTCATGGCCGAATACAATTCAGCTATTGCAAATTATCTTCAAGATGTCTCATCCAAAGCAAGTCACTATAACTTCAGCAAGAGTGAATCACTTAGGTATGGAGAAAACCCTCATCAAACTGCAGATTTATTCACCTTTGCTAATTTAGAACATAAAAATATTGCCAATGCGGATGTTCTTCAGGGCAAAGAACTTTCATACAATAATATTGTAGATGCGGATGCTGCCTGGGAATGTGTCAGAGCATTCGATGAGCCGGCTTGCGTTATTGTAAAGCATGCTAATCCATGTGGAGTTGCTGAAGCAAACTCTATTTTTGAGGCGTATGACTTAGCATTTAAAACTGATCCAACTTCTGCCTTCGGTGGCATTATTGCTTTTAACAGGGAGCTTGATAAAAAGACTGCTGAAGAAATTAATGCTCGTCAATTTGTTGAGGTTGTCCTAGCTACCAGTTTTGAAGAAGCGGCTTTAATGGAGCTGGCTAAAAAGAAAAATGTACGAGTATTATGCGTTGATTTAGAACAAGATAACCCGTATCCAGGCGTCATTAAAAAAGTGTCTGGTGGGATATTAGTTCAAAGCGATGACACTTTTATTGTGCCCAAAGCAGACCTAGAGTGCGTTACTAAAAGACAGCCGACCGCTGAAGAAATAAATGATCTTATGTTTGCGTGGAAGGTTGCTAAATTTGTTAAATCAAATGCTATTGTTTATGTAAAAAACAAACAGACCATTGGCATTGGCGCCGGCCAAATGAGTAGAGTTATTAGTGCTGAAATAGCTAATCTGAAAGCTAAAGAGGAAGGTTTAGAGGTCAAAGGTGCGGCAATGGCCTCAGATGCGTTTTTTCCATTTAGGGACGGTATAGATAAGGCTGCTTCGAGTGGAATAGCAACAATTATTCAGCCTGGTGGATCGATTAGAGATGAGGAAGTGATTGCAGCTGCTGATGAAAATAACATCGCTATGGTATTTACTTCAACACGTCACTTTAGACATTAAATATGTATATTTTGGTTATTGGATCTGGCGGCAGAGAACATGCTTTAGCTTGGAAATGTGCGCAAGATGAATCTGTATCAGAGGTTTTTGTTTGTCCCGGAAATGCGGGAACTGCTTTAGAAAATAAAGTATCTAATGTCTCAATTAATGTTGATGATTTTGCAGTAGTTAAAGATTTTTGTATTGAAAAAAATATTGCTCTTGTAATCGTAGGTCCAGAACAACCACTTGTTGACGGGCTAGTGGATTACTTGCATTCAAATGATATCAAAACCTTTGGGCCTTCTAGTGCTGCAGCTCAGTTAGAGGGCTCTAAAACATTCTCAAAAGACTTTTTTATTAAATATGGCGTTCCTACAGCAACTTATGCGGCCTTCGATAATTTTGATAGCGCAAATGATCACTTAAAAAATATTTCATACCCAACAGTAGTAAAGGCAGATGGTTTAGCTGCAGGCAAAGGGGTAATTATTTGCCAAACTGAAAATGAAGCATTGGAAGCTTTG
>CABXFE010000054.1 GCA_902511425.1 uncultured SAR86 cluster bacterium | reverse complement strand
TTCTTTGATATTGAAGAAAATATTGCTCAAATTTCAGATGGGTATTTAAAAGCAATGTCATTTGGTTTTATTGCTAATATGCTTTTCACTTGTCTGCGTTGCTATAGCGAGGGCATGGGCCTAACTCTTCCAGTTTTTTGGGTTGCTTTTATTGGCATGTTATTAAATATCCCGCTTGATATCATTTTTGTATATGGATATTTTGGAATACCTCCTATGGGTGGAGTTGGATGTGGAATTGCAACTTCAATTAATATCATCATTGGTTTGTTTGTTCTGATATTAGTGATTCTAAAAAAGAAGGAATACGGGACCACTAAATTATTCTCAAAATTTTCTGGTCCCAATACTGAAACTACCAGGGAAGCTTTAAAGCTTGGAGTGCCAATTGGGTTTGGAGTATTTGTTGAATTAAGTATGTTTTCTGGGGCAGCATTGATACTGGGATCGCTTGGCGCAACAGTAATAAGCGCTCATACAGTAGCAATAAATATTGCCAGTATTTTCTTTATTTTACCTTTATCTTTCGGGCTTGCCGCAGCAACAAGAATAGGCAATCTTGTGGGGGAAAAAAATCTTCTTCAAGCAAAGTATGCCTCTCATGTAGCAGTTTTAATATGTTTAATTGGTGCAATAGCAAATACAATAATAATTCTTGCCTTTAGGGAGGCTCTTGTTTCTCTCTATACTGCCGATGTTGCAGTTATGGCTATCGCAATAAATCTTCTTCTCTTTGCTGCAATCTTTCAAATTCCTGATGGGATGCAAATGGGGGCCTTAGGTAGTCTTAGAGGTTACAAAGATACATTTGCCCCAATGCTGATGCTGATTTTGACTTACTGGTTTATTGCTTTACCAGCCGGATACTATCTTACTTACCATGGGATATCGAGCAATTCTCTTGGTCCAGCGGGGATTTGGATTGGAATGATTACTGGTCTAGCAGCTTTTGCATGTCTAATTATTCCTAGATTGAATTATATTGCGAATAAATTTATTGCTAGAACTAATCCAGAACTTCCTTAGTCTTTGCACCAATTTGAAGCAGGTTCTCTGCTATATGAACACCGCACTCCTCAAGCTTTTTAATTTTATCTGCAGCTGTCCCTTTTCCACCAGCAATGATTGCCCCTGCATGTCCCATTCTCTTGCCTGCAGGTGCTGTTTGTCCTGCGATATATGAAATTACAGGCTTAGAAATATTATCTTTGATGTACTCAGCAGCTTCCTCTTCAGCTGTTCCCCCAATTTCACCAACCATAACTATAGCTTTAGTTTGATCATCAGATTCCATCATCTTCAAAACATCAATAAAAGATGTTCCAGGAATTGGATCTCCCCCAATGCCAACACATGTACTCTGGCCAAGACCAAGATCACTTGTTTGCTTCACAGCTTCATAAGTCAAAGTGCCAGATCTTGAAATAATGCCTACTGAGCCCTCCAAGTGAATACTTCCAGGCATTATTCCTAACTTTGCCTCACCTGGAGTTATGACTCCTGGACAGTTAGGACCGATCAAAGTAATGCCCAGCTCGTCAACTCTCTTTTTTACAACCAGCATATCTAAAGTAGGCACTCCTTCTGTAATGCATATTATCAATTTAATTCCAGCATCAGCTGCCTCTAAAATAGAATCTTTACAAAATTTAGCTGGAACAAAAATAATTGAAGCATTTGGCTGAACTGCTTCAACAGCCTCATGCACTGAATTAAAGACAGGAACACCAAGATGGATTTGCCCCCCTTTGCCTGGGGTGACTCCCCCAACAATATTTGTTCCATATTCGATAGATTGCTCAGAATGTAAAGTAGCTTGCGAGCCAGTAAAACCTTGAACTAAAAGACGTGTATTTTTATCTACCAGTATGCTCATTTGCTTAACTCCACAGCTTTTTTAGCTGCATCTTCGAGGTTGTTTAAACTTACAATTTCAGCTGAAGATTCAGCAAGAATATTGCTCCCTATATCTGCATTATTTCCTTCTAATCTAACAACCACTGGGATAGAAACACCCACCTCCTCAATTGCGGCAAGGATACCCTCTGCTATAAGATCACACCTAACAATTCCACCAAAAATATTTACTAGCACTACCCTTACCTCTGGGTCAGCTAATATTAATTTAAAGGCTTTAGACACTCTTTCTTGTGTAGCTGTTCCGCCAACATCCAGAAAGTTGGCTGGTGATCCATCAAAATATTTAATTGTATCCATTGTTCCCATAGCTAAGCCAGCACCATTAACCATGCAGCCAATATTTCCATCTAAAGATACATAACTTAAATCATTCAATGCTGCTTCTGATTCACGAGGATCTTCTTGAGAGGGATCATGCATAGCCTGGATTTCTGGTTGTCGGTAAACTGCATTTGAATCAATATTAATTTTTGCATCTAAGCAATGAAGTTTTCCACCTTGAGTAATAACCAATGGATTGATCTCAAGCAAGCTGAGATCATGGGTTACAAATAAATCTGTTAATTGTGGAAGCATTTTTGAGAATTGCTTTGATTGCTCGCCATTGAGGCCCAAAACTTTTGAAATTTTCCTTGATTGAAAATCCAAAGGTCCCGTTAGGGGATCAATGGGCTCATAAATTATCTTTTCTGGTGTGTTTTCAGCAACCTCTTCAATATTTACTCCGCCCTCACTGGAGCCAATAAAAACTATTTTTTGTGTTCCTCTGTCTACAACAGCGCTAAGGTATAGTTCTTTTGCAATGTCAGTGCATTCTTCAACTAAAATTGAATTTACAAGCTGACCATTGGAGTCTGTTTGATATGTGATAAGTCTTTTACCCAGCCAATGATTGGCAAATTCTACTGCCTCTTCAGGCGCGCTTACCAGCTTGACACCCCCTGCT
>CABXFE010000053.1 GCA_902511425.1 uncultured SAR86 cluster bacterium | reverse complement strand
CAATTGGAACCATGGCATCAACAGCTTTAAGACCAATTTGTACCGGTTGATCAACTGATTGTCTTGCAATAACGCCTGGAGCCACTACCTCCACTGGTGCGGTTGACTCTGCTTTAATTTCACCCTTTCCATCAATTGGATTTCCCAAAGCGTCCACAACTCTTCCCAACAACTCTTCACCGACGGGTACTTCTAAAATTCTTCCTGTACAAACTGCTTTTTGGCCCTCAATCAAGCCTAAGTAATCCCCAAGAACCACAGCACCTACAGAATCTTGTTCCAGATTAAGGGCTAACCCAAGAACTCCGTTTTCGAACTCTATCAACTCACCGTACATAACATCGCCCATGCCGTGAATTCGAACGATTCCGTCTGAAACACTCACAATAATGCCTTCGTTTTTTCTTTCCGCTGAAAGATCAAGACCTGAAATTTTTTCCTTTAAAACGCTGGAAATTTCTGATGGATTTAATTGGCTCATTTTTTCACCTTAAAAATTTAATTGGTTGACTAATTTTTTGACCTTTCCCCTAATGGAAAGATCCAGAGTTTCATCTCCGATTTTAATAGATAGACCGCCCATGATTGACGGATCTTCTGAAAATTCTATATTGGAACCCTCTCCATGTTCTGAGAGAAGTTTCTCGATAATCATGTTTTTATTCTCTTCAGAGGGTTGGTTTGCAACATTAACAACTATGGAACTTGTGTTGTTGTGTTGTTCTAGCAACTCTTGATAACTTGTATTAATTGCCTCAATAAGATTGAGCCTTTTATTATCCGCGAGAAGTTCTAACATTTTGTTGGCAAGCTTATCCACTTCGCCATCTGCCAATCCTATTATGGTTTGAGCAATTTTGTCTTTAGAGAGTTCTGGGTCTTCAATTAGCCTAGAAACCTCTTGTGTTTGGGATACGGCCGATAATAGGGCTAGGTCCTTAGCAACCCTTTCATGATTGCCAACATCTAAAGCAGCAGAAAAAATAGCTTTAGCATATGGTCTAGCAAGTGGAGACAACTCAATCATGTTTTATAACTCTGCAGCCGCTTTTTTAAGCAATTCTTGATGCTTTTCTGGGCTGATTTCATCGCCCAGTATTTTTTCTGAAGTGTCGATGATAAGTTCTGACATTTTTTGCCTTAGCTCTTCTTTGGCCTTGTTAACATCATTTTCGATTGTTTTAGATGCTGAAGATAGAATCTTTTCAGCCTCAACCTCTGCTTTTTCTGTTGCATCATTGACGATTTGAGAGGCTCTAGAGTTAGCTTTTTCTAATATTTCGGCGGCCTCAGCTTTTGCTTTATTCATCTCTTGATCAAAAGCTAGTTGTGCTTCCTCTAGGGAATCATCAGCTTTCTTTGCTGCCTCTAAACCATCTGCTATACGCTTTTCTCTCTCTTCCATAATCGCAATAATTGGAGGCCACACATACTTCCAGCAAATTGCTACAAAAATAACAAATGCTAAAGTTTGGCCTAAAAGTGTTGCGTTAATATTCATCTGTTATCTTATGCAGCAAACATTAAGTAAAGACCTAAGCCAACACCAATCATTGGAACAGCATCGACAAGACCCATAACAATAAAGAGTTGGGTTCTTAGCATTGGGATAAGTTCTGGTTGACGAGCTGCGCCCTCTAAAAACTTACCACCCAATACGCCCACGCCGATAGCGGCACCAACAGCGCCAAGACCAATCATGAGACCTGATGCTATATATATAAGTGATTGTTCCATTCTTTTCTCCTAAAAATTAATGACCTAATGGTCTTCTGTTTCATGCGCCATTGCTAAATAGACAATGGTTAGCACCATAAAAATAAAAGCTTGTAAGGCTAAAATTAAAATATGAAAAAGGGCCCATATTAAATGCAGGCCTACCCCAAGTAAACCTATAGATATAGAACTAAAAGTTAACATGAGAGCTATTAAAATAAATATCATTTCACCAGCATATAGATTGCCAAAAAGTCGCAAGCCAAGCGAAATAGGTTTGGCAATGAGGTTCACGCCTTCTAGAACTAGGTTAACTGGCATCATCCACTTCCCGAAAGGGTGAAGTGTAAGTTCTGCTAGAAACCCTTTTAAGCCTTTGATTTTGATGCTGTAAAAAATAATCAAAACAAAAACAGCAAGCGCCATACCCAGGGTGATATTGGGATCGGTAGTTGGAACTACTTTGAAATATGCATCTTTGGAATTCTCGACCATACCTGTTGCTTCTGCAACTTGGCCTGCAAGAGTGGGTAAATAATCAACGGGAACCAAATCCATTAAGTTCATTAAGAAAACCCATACCAATACTGTTAATGCCATAGGGCCTATCAGATTGTTTTTTGCTGAGGTAAATATGCTTTGCACATTGTCGTTAACAAACTCTATACACATTTCTACAAAGTTTTGAATTCCGCTTGGAGCTTCAGTTGATAGCTTGGGAACACCCAGGCGAAACAGACCCACAAAAACCAACCCAAGAAATATTGACCAACCAAGAGAGTCTACGTGAAATGCCCAAAAACCCATTTGATCAACTGCATTATGGTCACACGTCCAACCGTCTGGTGTTTTTCCACAGACGAGGTTGGTTAGATGGTGTTGAATGTACTCTGCGCTTGTTTGTTCGCCTGATGCTGAAGCCATTTTAAACAGTAAGTTGTTTGGGGTTAAAAGTTGAGTTTAAGTATACAAGCAGAAAGACAGCTAGAAGCGTTTTTTCTGTTATGAATATTAAAGATAAGATTGTAAAAACTATGAAAACTGACCACCTAAAAATAAAAGCAAGATATAAATTCAAAGCTTCGTTTTTTGGTTTGCTTGCAAGATAAATCGCTGCTGTTAAGGCAAACAAATATCCAATAAAAATGGGTTGCGCAAACAAAGGAAAAAGAGCAATTGAGATCA
>CABXFE010000052.1 GCA_902511425.1 uncultured SAR86 cluster bacterium | reverse complement strand
TTTCAAACAAGGAGCTTATTGCCAAAGCCTCTGGTAGCTTTGCAATCTTTTAGATTTTTGGTTGCTTGTATATTTTCTTGACTTAGAGTTAACTTTAACTGTTAGACTTACTTCTTAATTTTTTGTGGGAGAAAAAAATGCCAGAGATGTCACTTTATGGTTGGTTTCATACCTTTATGGGAATTTTTGCATTGTTAAGCGGATTCTATTCTTTGGTTAAATATAAAATTATCGATTCTCAGAATACATCTGCAAAAATCTTTTTAATTTGTACATTGGTTGCAGCCGTTACTGCGCTTACTTTGTACAAGCAGGGCGGATTTGGCGTAGGCCACATGCTAGCTGTTTTAACATTGCTTGCATTAATTGTAGGTAGAGTTAATGAAAAAGGATTATTTTTTGGTTGGCTAGCTCCATATTTTCAAACTCTATGCTATACCTCACTTTTTTTGTTTCACTCTATTCCAGCCATCACAGATGGATTAAGGCGACTACCAGTAGATGACCCTGTAATAACAACTTTGACCGACCCTCTTTTGATGGGTTTTTATGCAGCCTTTTTCTTAATATACATAGTGGTGCTGGTGATGCAGATGCTATGGATCAAGAGGAGCACTTAAGATGAGCTTATATACTATTGCCCAGGCCTCAGAGGAAGTTGATTTAACACCTTATACTCTGCGTTATTACGAGAAGGAAGGTTTGCTTCCTAATGTGACAAAAGATTCTGGTGGTCGAAGAAAATACCACGATGATGACTTGCAAAGAATTGGTTTTATCAAATGCTTAAAAGGAACTGGGATGTCTTTAAAGCAAATTAAAGAATATGGAGATCTTTACGAGCAGGGTAAAGCAAAATTCAAAGAGAGAAATGCTATGCTCGAAGAGCATCGTGAAAAGATTCTACAAGAAATAAAAACCCAAAAGAAATATCTAAAAATGGTTGAAGCCAAGATTGAAATGAAAATCTAGCTATGAACCATAGAGATTTTAAACCTTATTTAAAGATTAGTTCTTTAACACTTGGTGGCGGTGGTATCGGTCAAGTATGGGGCGAAACAACATCTGAAGAAGCAATTAAAACGGTTCATGCTGCTATAGATCATGGCATTAATCATTTTGATGTCGCGCCTATGTATGGAAAAGGTGAGGCTGAGCGAATCATTGGAAAGTCCTTAAATGGCTCGGATGCTGACGATTTATTTTTTACTACTAAGTGCCAATTAGGAACTCTCCCTGATACTGAAGTCTATGATAAGTTAAATGATTCTCTGACTAGAAGCTTGGATAACATGAAATTAGAAAAGGTGAATTTATTTTTGCTTCATTCTCAATTAATTGAAGATAACTTCAAGTTGTATAAGTTTGATGAGATGCGGGCAAAAAGTGCAACTACTTTAAGTTGTTTTTTTAATGCAGCTATTCCAGCTTTTGAGCGACTGCAGAAAGAGGGAAAGATAGATCATTGGGGGATTGGTGGGCTTGGACAAGAGGAGGCAATTATTCAAGCTTTAAACCATTCTCAAGCACCTAGTGCAGTTCAATGTGTTATTAATCCATTAAATTCTGCTGGAGCTATTGGGTATGTTTCAGAAGCCTTTAATCCTCTAGCAATTTTATCTGAATGCCAACAGCTGGACATTCCAATTTTAGCAATTAGAGCAGTTCAGGCTGGAGCCTTAACCTCTTCAATGGATAGGTCTCCCCATGAGTCTGGTTTTGATAAAAGTGATTTTGATGATTTTGATAAAGCCGAACCTTTTAGGGATCTTGCAATTGAGTGGGGCGAATCCCCTGCGAGTTTGGCGCACAGGTATGCTTTGAGCATTAAAGGAGTTGCGTCTGTAATTTTAGGAATTAAAAATAGAACTGAGTTAAAAGAATGTGTTGAGGCTGAGGCAAAAGATCTTCTATCTGATAGTGAGATTCAGCAGATTGAAAATTGCCTTAAAGGTTAATATTTGAAGGAGTGATTGATGGATACATATCAAAATAAAATAGCGTTAGTAACTGGTGCGTCAACCGGAATTGGCAGAGCCATGGCCATTGATCTTGCAGCAAAAGGAGCTGAGTTAATTTTAACCGCTCGATCTAAAGAGCAATTAGATGCTTTAGCGCAGGAGATCCAAGGAAAGGGAGGAACGGCACATGTTTTTGTTGAAGATTTGGCTCAACCGGGTTCAGGTGAAAGATTGCATCAACAAGTTCTTGCTGCAGGTCTTCATGTGGACGTATTAATTAATAATGCAGGTTATGGCAGATGGGGCCAATTTGGAGAGTTCCAAAGAGATGATTATGCAGCCATGATTCAACTAAACATAACTTCTCTGACTGATCTTTGTCATTTATTTATGCCAGCCATGGTAGAAAAAGGTGAGGGTGGAGTAATTAATATAGGTTCTTCCGCCTCATTTTTGCCAGTTCCATATGCAACTGTTTATTCCTCCACTAAAGCATATGTTTTAATGCTGTCTGAAGCTTTGCGATATGAGTATGCTGAAAGCAATGTTCGAGTGATGGCCTCATGTCCAGGAGCCACTGATTCAAATTTCAGAAATACTGCCTCAGAAAAATCATCTGATCGACTCAAGCAAAGGATTAGTAAATTAAAGGGAGAAGGCCAGGTCGGTGATACATGTGAAAGAGTATCCCAAGAAACCCTTGATGCTTTTTTACAAAATAAACACTACATAGTACCTGGCAAAGGCAATTCTAAGTTTGCATTTTTACCAAGAATTTTATCCAGAGCAAAAGTCTTAAAATTTACTGGCGATGCTTTTAAAAAACATACTGCAAGTTAGTTTTACCCGAAAGGATATTTTTTTAGTAGCATAGGAGACCATGGCTATTAAAAACCGACCAGAGTTTAAAAAATTTATTCGTAGAGTTGAAAAAAGCTCTGATGAATTTCGTGCATCTTCAACTGAAAAAAGACATTCTAAACAATATAGAACTGCTCGAGAAAACCTTACTCATTTAGTAGATCAAGATAGTTTTTTAGAGTTTG
>CABXFE010000051.1 GCA_902511425.1 uncultured SAR86 cluster bacterium | reverse complement strand
CACCCTTAAATTGTGGGAATTCTAGTTGTGCTTGAGACTTCATTAGTTCAATTTATACAAGATGCTGTAATTATAAGCCCTTTTTAACACAACATCTTGTGATTTTGCATAAAAATGTTGATTTTAAAGGTTTTTCATTGGCTAAAAAAAGAAATAATAAGATGAGTAAAAACCTATTTTTTTAATTTAATTGCATTAATATCAGATGCATGGAATCCATTTACCACACAGACAATACAAGGATTGTTGAAAAGTTCGATCTCATTACTCCAAATGAAGTAATTTCTGAATATCCACTTACTGATGAACTTTCGAAACTTGTATATGGCACAAGAAATGAGGCTAGCCAAATCCTACATGGTAAGGATGATAGAGTGATTGTGATTTGTGGGCCATGCTCAATTCATGATCCAGAATCTGCTCTTGAGTATGCGCATTTGTTAAAAGAGGCAAAAAATGACCTGAATTCCGACTTGTTAATAATTATGAGAGTATATTTTGAAAAACCAAGAACAACCGTTGGTTGGAAAGGTTTGATAAATGATCCAGATATCAATGAAAGCTATGATGCAAATAAAGGTTTAATGCTAGCAAGGAAAATTCTTAGAGATATTACCTCAATTGGGCTTCCGGTAGGAACAGAATTTTTAGATCCTATTTCACCTCAGTATGTTGCAGATCTTATTTCTTGGGGAGCTATTGGTGCTAGAACTGCAGAGAGTCAATCTCATAGGGAATTAGCATCTGGTCTTTCGTGTCCAATTGGCATAAAGAATGGAACAACTGGAGCTTTAAAACCAGCCATCGACGGAATTCAAGCTGCAAATCATCCACATGTATTTTTTTCAAATACGAAGGATGGCAGAGTATCTATATACAAAACCTCTGGAAATTCAGACTCTCATATTATTTTAAGAGGTGGAAAAGAGCCTAATTTTAGCTCAGAGGCAATCCAGCAAGCACTAACCGCATTAATTGAAGCAGATGTAAATGATTCCATTATGGTTGATGCGAGCCATGGAAATAGTCAAAAGCAATTTAAAAAGCAAATTGATGTTGTGAATGATGTAGCAGAACAGATTTCAATAGGCAATCAAAGCTTAAGAGGCTTTATGCTTGAAAGTCATTTAGTAGAAGGTAATCAAAGCATCACTGATAACCTGACATATGGTCAAAGCATTACTGATGCATGCATGAATTGGGACGACACTCTTAATTGCCTACAAGTTATCAGCGAAGCTGTTCGCAAGAGGCGAGGATAGTTGAAAAAAGATTTATTTACTTTCTCCATTCAAGAAGCAGAAACTTTAGGAATTGAATGCGCAATCGTCTTAGCAGCTACTAAGAATCTCACAGCATCATTGTCTTCACCTAGCGAGACAGCTGATCTTATAAAAGAAAAAATTTCATTCCTAGGCGAGGAAGAGATTAATAATCATTTAAAAAGATTGGTTGATTTGAAATTAGTATCTTTTGCACAAAAAACTCAGACAAAAGAGTCGACTGCTAAAAAAAACCTATATAAATTAAAACTACCAGGAAATAATTTAAACTCCGGGAAAAGAAAGCTTGATTACTCATGGTCACCTTCAATTCAAGCATTTGAGGTATTGGAGATGGGTAAGGTAAACAAAGAATTTATTGCAAGTAAAGTTAATGAATTCAAAATGTATTGGTTAGAAAAAAATCAGGTTAGAGATAATTGGAACGTATTATTTGTAGACTTTATTCGCAGGGAATGGGTTAAAGAGAATTCCGCAAATAAAGGTTTGCCAGTGTGCATCGATGAAAGTTGGTCGCCCTCTTCTGATGCGTTTGATATTTTAGAGTTAGCGAATGTTTCAAAGAATGATGCGTTAAAACATTTAAAGGAGTTTATACTTTACTGGAAAGAAAATGGAACTGCTCTCAGATCTTGGAACTCAAAATTTGTAGATTTTGTTAAACGCAAAGAGTTGATCGGTTCTTACGAAGAAAAAAATGACAAAAAAACTAACAGACATAATGAACCAGGAGAGTTTACTCAACAGTTCAAAGAAAGAACGAAAGATGACTCATGGGCAGATAATCTCGAATTCTGAGCGAAAAAAGTTTATTGAGGCAATTGATAATCTTTTTTTAAAGTTGGAGCTTTCATATCATTATCAATTTTATAAAGTCTTCGGAACTGATCACAGGCTCAATGAAGCAAAAAAGCTTTGGGCAGAAAGCTTAAAGAAATATCCAGCTGAATGCATCAATGCTGCAGTTGAAACGGTAATTCAAGCAAACGATTATCTCCCAACTCTTACAGAAGTTCTCAAAGCATGTTCAAGCTCCATGGGTGCAATTAATATTCCAACTCCGCAAGAGGCATTTATTGAAGCTCAGAAATCTTCATCGCCAAGGCAGAACTATCCTTGGACTCACCCCATAGTTTATTGGGCAGGAAGAGAGATTGGTTGGGAATTAATTAATTCTCAGAATAATAATACTTTTCAAGCTTTTTCAAAAACCTACATGAGATTAGTCAAAGAAATGAAAGCTGGTAAAGAATTTATAATTACTCCAAAGGAGAAAACAGATGTATTGGAGCCTCTAGATATCAAATTATTAGAAAAGCTTAGAAAAAAACATAATCTCTAAAATGTAAAGTATACTTTACAATAAAGATGAACTATAATCCTCACCCGTTTGTCTAAATGAAAACATTGGAAATATTAAAAATAAGAAAAAATGTCAAAAAACGTTAGGATCTCTTTATACATATTAATTCCAGTAATAGCATGGATGATTTCTGGTCAATTTGTAGAAGAGAAAGCTGTTATTGACAAAATTGATAATAAACTGTCCTCTGTGGTTGTTTCTGAAAGTCAATCAGAGTTCTTTTCACCTTCAATTAAATTAAATTCCTCAGCTACTTCTGAGAAAAGAGTGAATATATTAGCAAAGACCTCCGGGGAAGTTATGCCAAATAATGTCCTGCAGGGCGACTGGGTAGAAAAAGACCAAGTATTATGTAGGCTAGGGGTAGTAGAGCTTAATAGAACAGAAGTCAAAGCCCCATTCAAAGGGTACATTGAAAGAATTGTTAAGCCAGGTAATTACATCAGCAAAGGTCAAACATGTGCTGTGATCATTGAATTGGATCCTATTACTTTTGTTGCAGAAGTTCCTGAACCAGAAATAAAAAAAGTGATTAATAAT
>CABXFE010000050.1 GCA_902511425.1 uncultured SAR86 cluster bacterium | reverse complement strand
GCCCGCTATTCCATTTATAGTTGCTGGAGGTGCTGCAGGAGGGACTTTATGGGGTAAATCTGCGAGCGATAAAGAAAAAAAATTCAGGAACAACATAATGCAACAATGTATGGAAAAAAGAGGTTATACAATATATTCCTCAGAATAGTAATGTTTAATTATCTATTCGAAAACACTCTGTTACTGTCGAGTAAATTTTGTTAGAAAGCATAAAAAAGTTTTTTAAGAAATGAGTTGGCTTACTTATTTATCATGATAGAAACAAAAACATTTTCACCAAATGTCTTTAATAGCTTTGCTATACAAGCTTATCGTTTAGTGTTTGGTCGTATTTTACCGCAGTCATTGTTTCGCGATAAAATACCTGCTGAAGCAGATCGCAAGGCAGTAAAGGGAAAGTTTGATTTAGAAATTGTTAGTCACTGTTGGGGTTATGCCAACATGTTAACCTATCAATTAAGTTCGTTTGTAAACTATCCACCAACGAAACTAAATTTAACTGTGACCGTTTTTTATGCTGAAGAAGATACTAAAACAAAGGCTACATTGGACTTCTTTAGTCAAATAACCACGCCAAATATAACTTGGAATTTCCACCCTCTTACCAAAGGAAAGCTCTTTAGACGTGGTATAGGCCGAAATATGGCTGCGCGGTCAACAGAAGCTGACTGGATATGGTTTACAGATTGCGACGTTATCTTTTATGAGAACTGCTTAGACTCACTCGCCGATAGTTTACAAGGCGAGAAAGGTTCATTGTTTTTTCCTAAAGAAGAAAAAATCACTGAGATGTTAGAAGATGGTGACCCATTATTGTCAAATGATGCCCAACCACAAGTTATCGATATAGAAACAGAAAATTTCAGTTTATACGAGCGTGGTAAATCCCGTGATAAAGCACGCGGCGCATTTCAAATTGTTCATGGTGACGTTGCTCGTGCTATAGGTTATTGTGAAAAACTGTCAATATTTCAAACTGAATCTGACCGTTGGCGTAAAACCTATGAAGACACCGCCTTTCGCTGGCTACTTGGCACTGATGGTGAGCCTAAGCATATTGATGGTGTTTTTCATATTCATCATGTTACAAAAGGACGTTATAAAGAAAATTCTCAATTGTCTAAAGTGCGCAGTAATATCCGTTTAAGTCAAAAATAGTTACATGGCATACATACAACAAAAATCAGTTAAGTCCCACATCATGTTGTTTGATTCAGGCCATTTCCCTGTACCTGTCCCAAAAATGTTTACGGGTCAATATTGGAAGACACAAAATGCCATAACAGGACAGGCAACCGGCCGTGGCACAACCTACTTTTTTAAACATAACAAAAATGAATATGTGTTACGGCACTATCGTCGTGGCGGATTGATTGGAAAAGTACTAAGTGATCAACATATGTACACAGGTATTGAAAAATCAAGAGCATGGCGAGAATTTAAGCTGCTACAGCAAATGAAAAATATGGATTTAAATTGTCCAACCCCGATCGCAGCGATGTTGAAGAAGACTGGCTTATATTACCAAGCGGATATCATTTTAAAAAAAATTTCCAGCGCTAGGGACTTACATCATATTTTACTAGCAAACAGCTTAACCGCTGATGTTTGGAAAAAAATTGGTCAAACCATTGCCAAATTTCATCATCATCAGATTTATCTCCACGATTTAAATATCCACAACATTATGCTCGATATAGAAAACGAGGTTTGGTTAATTGATTTTGATAAATGCCAAATTAGACAAGGCAGTAATTGGAAAAACTCAAACATAGCGCGTTTAAAGCGATCATTTGAGAAAGAAAAACGATTACATAATATTTATTGGCAACTGGCCGATTGGCAAATACTAATATCTGCCTATAACGAAGCGGCAATGGCTAATTAAGGAGTTGACGTCTGTTTAAGCACATTCACATTGTTGCCTCCTCGCCGCGATCCGGTACTACTCTCTTGCACGAGGCGATGGCCACCTGTTTTCGGACAAACAAGCATTATGACCATGAGATTCGCTTTCACCTCGTAACCGCAAAAAACAACGATGTGGTTATCACGAAACGACCCAAAGATACGTTGTACATGCCAGGAGTCATCGACGATCCTAATCTCTATGTCATTTACGTAACGCGCGATCCGCGTGATGTCATCGTTAGCCGGCACGGTAAGAGCGAGGATATGTACTACTCGAACATTAGGCTTTGGCGTGAATTGCATGCCTGTGCACGCTCATTGTTCGGCCACGATCGTTTTCTCAATATCCGGTACGAGGATTTCGTAAATAACCCTGACGCCACACAAAACCAAATCACTGCAAAATTTCCATGGCTTGAGAAACAACACAAATTTTCTGAGTACCATGAACACGCGCAAGTGTCTGAAAAGTCAAAGGTTGCAATGCGTGGCGTCCGTCCCATTGGAACGACCAGTGTCGGTGTCTGGCGAAAACATCTCGGTCGCATCGTTCAACAGCAGGCAATCCACGGCACAATGACACCAGATCTGGTCGGTTGTGGATACGAATCATCGCCGGATTGGGAAGTTGTTCTGGACGGCGTTTTACCGGATAAATCTAACAGTTGGTATCCGGAGAAAAAACCTTTTTGGCAGAGAATTTCGCAATCCATTGATGCTTCGAGAAAAATAGCTATCTATCGGCGCAAGAAAGGACTTAGTCGAATCAGCAGAGCAACCAATGATCGTTAGCCATGCAAAGAAGTTTATTTTCGTAAAGACCCGTAAAACCTCGGGCACAAGCATGGAGGTTAGTCTGAGCCAAGTCTGTGGTCCCGATGACATCATCACTCCGATATCGTTTGAAGACGAACTCGTCAGGCTGGACATGGGCGGCACGTTACCTCAGAACTACGCTGGTCTTGGAGAGCAGCGATATCGCGATATGATAAAGGCACGCAAGATGAAATTTTTACGCGCTAGACGCCGTGGCAAGTTTTTCAATCATATGACGGCTGTTGAGATTCGCGAGCACGTCGGCAAAAAAACTTACGATGATTACTTCACTTTTTCGATCGAAAGGCATCCGTACGAAAAGGTTGCATCACATATCTATTATCATGCACGCGGAAAAAAGAACTGGAGTTTTGACAAGGAGCTTGAGCGTGTTCTGAAGAAGAAGTATTACGTCAATTACCCAACCTATTCAGACGGTGAAAAACCTATTGTCGATTTCATTGTCAATTTTGACAATATGCAGGAAGACCTCACGACCCTCGGCGACAGGCTTGAATTTGATATTGTCGCGCACTATCCACAAACCAAACACAAATTCCGAACTAACAGAAGGCCTGCATCCGAGCTGTTGTCGCAGAAAGTAAAGGACCAAATATATAAGAACTGCAGGATCGAGTTCGATGCAATGGGTTACGAGCGTTAGCCATGCACAAATAGTGGAAAATCATAATTATTAAAAGTATTCAATAAAAAGAGGGGATACCTCTTTTTTTATAAACGGGATATCATTACGGTAGTGAAAATGAAGTCGATTTGTAGTAACCCTAACAGTGAAGGTAAAGAAACCCCCCCTGTTGAACTCAGTCAGTGACCGTTGAATAAGGAG
>CABXFE010000049.1 GCA_902511425.1 uncultured SAR86 cluster bacterium | reverse complement strand
CTGTTCGGAGATTTTCGTGAAGCCTCTAATATCAGAGAATAAAAAAGTCATCTCTTTTCTTTCTCCACCTAGAACCAATGATTCGCTGGATTCGGCCAAGCGATTAACCATTTCTGGAGAAAGATATTGAGCAAAGGCGCCTCTAACTCTACTGCGTTCAAGCTCAGTAAATAGAAAGTTAAAAAAAGTGACTGCCACATAAACACTCAATGAAATTATCAATGGAGATATAGGATCAACCAAAAAGAGTTTAGATTTAAAAAAATAATAACTCGACCCCATAATGCCACCAGAGCCTACAAGAAATATGCTTAATCCTCCGATGGGTCCTAAAGCCTGAATACCCAGAGTAATCAATACTGCCAATAACAGACCAGCAATAAATTCAGCTCCGAAAAGCCAGTCAGGTCTCTGCAAAAATTCATTGGCAAAAATTTGCTGAATAAACTGAGCGATAATTGTTACACCTGGAACATTTTTTTCTGTCGGTGTAGACCTAAGATCGAGCAAGCCAGCAGCAGATGTGCCAACAAGCGCAAGCTTACCCTCAAAAAATTCTGGTGAAATCACACCTGTGATTACATCAGCCGCAGAGACTGTAGAAATATTATTGGAAGGAGCGAAGTACACCCATGCATTTCCTTCCGGGGTCGTTGGTATTGTGAGGGGCCCCAATTTAATGTTGTTAATACCCGTTTGAGCCCCATAAGCTTCCTCACTAGAGGCATTAGAGGATTTAATTTGAAATGTTGAGGCTCCAACTGCCACTCTTGTCATTTCTAGGGCAAGACTTGGAACCAATTGATCTTCAACTCTTTCAAAGGTAGGTAATTGGCGAACAATTGCATCATTGTTACCAATACTCATCGAGCCAACTCCTGCAGCAGAGCTTTCAAGCTGCTTAATATTATTTTGTATACCCGAATAGTTTCTTATGAATTGCTTTGGGTCATCACCTTGAGTGACTAAACCAAATTTCGCCTTAGAGGGTTTGATATTATTTTTATTATTTAAAGCCTGACCCAAGACTACGGTTTCGTGGTCTGTAATGGCCTGTGCAAATAGATCATCATTACTTGGAAGTGCCGAAACCTCTTTTTTTAGAGACTCATTAAGAGGATAGCTGGAAAAGAAATTCTGAGGATTCGTCCTATCTGACTCTGCAAAGACAATATCAAATCCCAGTGCAGCTGCAGCATAAGCTTGATTCGTAAGTTTTGCCAATTGATTTCTAGACCAGGGCCATTGCCCAATCTCTGCAAGAGAGCGATCATCAATATCAATAATTACAACAGGATCCTCAGCATAAACTTCCCTTGGTAACAGTCTCTGGAGAGTATCGAAAGAATAATTTTGTAAATTACTAAAAATTTGTAATGGATTTAGAATTGGTAGAAAGCTCACTAAAATTGCAAAGATCAAAAGACCGTATCTAGAGAATTGCTTTAAATTTTTTTTCACAGTAATTTGTTACTTACTTAATATAGTCCGCAACTCTTTTTATATATTTTTTTTGAGTTTTCTGCGAAAGATTCATTAAGTTCACCGAATTCATGAGATCTGTATAGACATGGATTGATTTTCTGCCTTTTAATTTTTCACGCAGAGCGTTTTGATAAGTCCAATAAATATATGTTTGAGCCATTTTGAAGTGCCTTACGTTATCCTTGTTCAACTCAGGCTCTTCTTTTTGAGAAATCGCATCTTGCAGCCATTGACTGGTCATGGGTCGAGTTAAAACCCATGCATCATTAATGCTTGCGGGATTATCTATCAGCCAGTTAGCTATGTAGTCGCTTTCAAACAAATCAATAGCAATATACCAACTATAGTAAATCTTAAAAATGTTTGATTTCTCCGTTTTCATTTGATTATCAACTACTTCAGCTGCACTAAGAACCACTTGCACGATTGCAGAGGCATTAATCTCATCTAAATTATTAAAGTATCTGTAAAAGGTCCCGTAAGCTGTTTTTGCTTCTTTTGTAATGCTTGCCACAGATATTTTTTGACCAACATTAGTTAGATTTATAACTGCTTCAACAAGCTTGGCTTTTGTTTGCTCAGATTTTTTCATCAATTAATTATAACCTCAGACTCAATTTAGAGCCCTTAATATTCTTATTAAATGATAAATTGTCATTTTTATGGTTAAATATGCATCAAATAGGGGATATATAAAGAAATAACTTCATATATTCTCTAAAAAAAACCATGAAAACCAAAGCTTTTTTTGTAATGATTTGCACTTTTTTGTGCCTGCATTCCTTCGCTCAATGACATCATCCACGCTGATATTAATTGTATTTGAGGTACTGTTTGCTCCATCACTGGCAGTCAAGTTTAAAGACCCAACAAATTTATCATTACTATTTAAATACGCTAATTTATCAATCATGGTTGGAGATTTAGAGGGAGCCATTGGAGTCTTTGAGCAAATGCTTATTTATGACTCAGAGTTACCAAGAATTAGGTTGGAGTTGGGAGTTTTGTATTTTCGTCTAGGCGCATTTGCCTTGGCTAATAACTATCTAAAAAGTGTAAAAGAATATAATCCTCCGCCAGAAGTTGAGGCTAGAGTTGATCAATTTTTAGAGGCCATTGTTTCCGCTGAAGAGCCTTTTCAGTGGCAGCAAACCCTTAGTATTGGCTTTAAGCGAACCACTAACGGAAACTCAGGCATTAATGCAGATTTTATTGAGATAGGCGATTTTTTGTTAGACGTTGATCCGGAAAGTCAGAGGCAAAGCGATCGATCTTCTTTATTTAATTATTCATTAAGTATTGACCAAGACTTGAATCATCCTAGAGGCGATAACATTCAATACTTTTTTAGTTATGGGGCTGATCGATTAGACACATTCAAGCAATTTGATGTACAAAGCAATGTTTTTTCCGTTAGAAGAAATTTTAATTTAGATGAAAATTTCTTTTCTTTTTTTAACCTAGAGGATCCAGTGTTTGCACCCAACATGAATCTTCTTCGAGTAGTACTTAATCGACAGGAAATTTTGAGAAGTGGACGTATATCTCTTGATTATAGCGGCCAATTAGACAATGGCTCATCTATGCTATTTACATACTATAGAGAAGAGAAAATTTTTAGGTCAGGAAGACAAAAAAATGGCCGCATCAATGGTGTTAGTTTTGGTCAAAGCTATGTTTGGGCTGGCCCACAAGCCCTTTATGGTTATAGGGTTATTTTAGAAAACTATCGTGCGAGTGCTGGTTATGAGTTCTATGAAAATTATGGACTTGAACTTAGTTATTCTCAGCCTTTGGGAGAGAGTTGGCAGTTTTCGTCTAAATATAGCTACCAAGATAAATCTCATGATGAAGAGTATCCACTTTTTGGAGCTAGACATGATCAAGCAGAAAGTTGGAGATTTAATATGCTCAGACCTATGGGAGCATGTTGGTCTATGAACTTGGGATTAGTATTAAATGATTCCAGGAGCACTATTAGCATCTACAAACGCAGAGCCAATAATTTTTCTGCACAAATTAATTATCAATGTTTGAAATAATATGAAGATTGCATATAAATTCTTATCAATCATTCTGCTTGCAGGAATCCTTCCCAATGCTGGATTAGCGCAAGAGCAAATAGGGGTTGCATCTGCAGTCAACAAAAACACTACCGACCTAACCCTAGAGCAAGAGCGCAAGCTTATCGATGCAGGCT
>CABXFE010000048.1 GCA_902511425.1 uncultured SAR86 cluster bacterium | reverse complement strand
TTTGTAAAAATTGTTCTTCTGAAAGCTCTCATAAATAGGTATAGACCCACCCATAAAACTGCATTCAGTATGAAGCTATTTAATAAAATAACATAAGAATAATTATAAGGAGAAAGCAGAAGGTACTTGCATGCTATGTAGAACGTAGAGGAGCCTGAAAAGAATACTGATAATTGAAAATACGAAAATATTCTAAAACGAAAAACGTATAAGTGAATTATGTAGGAGGTTGCGACAAAGAAAAGCATATTAAAGCCAATCACATTTGAAAATAGCAAATCAGCGACCAATCCATAGAATAATGCGGCAGAGCTATGTAATTTTTCTGGCATTGCAAATACCCAATATGAAAAAATTAAGAAACCGAAGTTTAATTCCCAAAATAATTTAGCAGTAATAGAATATAGGGAATCATCTATCCAAAATCCCAAAATAATAGTTGAAAGAACAATTAAGTGATTGCTAAATTTCATCGGCCTATTTGCTCATAATTCCATAGAAAGTTTCTTCAAGAGGATTTGCTTTTAAGGTTATCAGAACTTCAACTTCATTGATTGAAAATGAATTGATAGATGAAATAAATCCAATTTCCATATCTTTTAAAAAAATACCACCTAACCCAGAGGTGTAAATGATGTCTCCAATCTGATTTTTAAAATTTTCATTATTTTGATTGAGCTTACAAGAAATTAACATTGGTTTACCTTTACCTCTAGCATCACAATAAAAAAAGTTCGATTTGATGGGTAATACGTGACTAGTATCTGAGAACAGGATAACTTCGATAATATTTAGGTAGGTACCTATTGTTTGACCTATAAATGATCCTCCTGCAAAGACTGGAAGGTTGCTGTCTAACGAAACATCATTCGTATTCTTTAAAAAGATTCTATGAGTTGAACAGCAAAGATAGTTTCGTAAATCTATTGAAGCTATTTTGTATGTAAGAGGATCATCGTTTTTGAGCGATCTAATTAAATCGTTTTGAAAATTAATAATTTGAGTATTATTTTCATTATTTTTTCTACTAATGAAATCCTTTGTTCTTATTTGAAGAATTTGATCCCTCAATTCTTTGTTTTCTTCTATGAGACTTTTATTTTTTTGGATAGAAGTGAGCGTTATGCTTATATTTTCAAATACGCTTTTTGAAATCATTTGGATGTATAGAGTGGATGCATGTAGAAAGCCTCTCAATGGAGCAAACGTTCCATAGTTCATATCACTGAAAAGCAATATTAAAGAGAGGGAAAAGCCAATTGCGTAATTTCGGACTGGAGTATATGTAGGCGTAGGTCTCGCCATATCTATTTAATTACTCTGTTGAAAGTAAATCAATATTGTACTTATCAATAATTTCAAGAGCCTTGCCGCCACCTCTTGCTACACATGTTAACGGATCTTCAGCACAAATTACTGGGATTCCAGTAGATGAAGAAATTAATTTATCTAAATCTCTCATTAATGCTCCTCCCCCTGTCAAAACAATACCTCTTTCAGCTATATCTGCTGCAAGCTCTGGCGGAGAAAGCTCAAGAGCATTTCTAATAGCCCTTACCATCCCAGATAAAGGATCTCTCATAGCCTCATATACTTGAGTACTTTTTAATGTAAAAGTTTCAGGGATTCCTTCGGCCAAATTACGCCCGGTTACATTCATTTCTAAGTCTTCGGAATCAGGGGATGCGCAGCCGATTGTATATTTGATTTTCTCAGCAGTAGATTCTCCAATAACACAGCCATAATTCCTTCTAACCCATGAAGTGATTGAGCTATCCATAAGATCTCCGCCGATTTTTACTGACTCTGCATACACAACTCCATTAAGGGAAAGAATTGCAATTTCGGAAGTTCCTCCTCCAATATCAACAACCATATTGCCATTAGCCTCTTCAACAGGTAGGCCAGCACCTATAGCAGCAGCCATTGGCTCCTCTATTAGTTTTACATCTCTTGCTCCAGCACCTAGGACAGATTCTCTAATTGCCCTTCTTTCCACCTGAGTAGATCTACAAGGCACGCATACAAGAACCCTGGGACTCGGTTTAATAAATCTTTGCTCATGTACTTTTGCTATAAAGTGTTGAAGCATCTTTTCTGTTACTTGAAAGTCTGCAATTACTCCTTCTGATAGAGGTCTAATAGCTTTAATATTTCCAGGCGTTCTTCCAAGCATTTTTTTAGCTTCATGCCCAACCGCAACGACTGTTTTTTGACCACGGCTTTCTCGAATTGCTACAACAGAAGGTTCGTTAAGGACTATTCCTATGTCCTTTGTATAAATTAATGTATTTGCTGTACCTAAATCGATTGATAAATCATTAGAAAATAGGCCACGAACAGTTTTAAATAGATTGAAATCCACTATGATATTCCCTGTAAATTCATTTTAAGATGCTTTTAGTTTAATATTGCGCATCAGAAATAGATAATATCATATGGACCAAGAAACAGTCAGTACTATTTGCTATCTAGCAAGGCTTGAATTAGATAAAAATAAATCTGAAAAAATTAAACAAGACCTTGAAACAATCATTGAACTCATTGGCAGCTTGCAAACTATTGATACCTCCAGCATTGAGCCTCTTTACAGTCCATTAGAAATGACAGCGTTGATCCATGAAGACATTGAAAACTCAGATAACAAAAAAAATCAATTTCTTGAAAATGCACACTCATCAAATGAGGATTATTTCCTTGTCCCAAGAGTAGTTGAATGAGCGTTCAATTTAAATCTATTACTGAGCTTCGAGCTATGCTTGATGATAAATTAATTTCTGCCTCAGAATTAACCCAAGAATCCTTTCAATTAGCTAAAAAATATAAAGAACTTAATTGTTTTGTAACAATGAACGAAGAGTTGGGTAAAAAAAACGCAAATTCAATTGATCTAGATAATGAAAGTAATTCAATGCTTGCAGGAATCCCCCTTGCACAAAAAGATTTATTTTGTACAGAAGGTCTAAGAACAACATGTTCATCAAAAATACTGGCTAATTTTATTCCTCCGTATTCAGCAACAGCAGTTAAAAAACTTGAAGATGCTGGATCAATAACTATTGGCAAGACAAATATGGATGAGTTTGCAATGGGATCTTCTAATGAAACTAGTTTTTTTGGCAATGTACATAACCCATGGAAAAAAGGATATGTTCCAGGAGGCAGTTCCGGAGGATCTGCTGCGGCAGTGTCCGCTGGCATTGTTCCTGGTGCTACTGGAACAGATACAGGTGGATCAATTCGCCAGCCTGCTGCACATTGTGGGATAACTGGATTAAAACCAACTTATGGCAGGGTTTCAAGGTGGGGAATGATTGCTTTTGCCTCCAGTCTAGATCAAGCTGGACCACTAGCAAGAACAGCTGAAGATTGTGCAATATTGCTTAATGCAATGTCAGGGCATGACTCAAAAGATACTACATCACTAAATTCTACTGTTCCTGATTTCTCAGAAAATATTAATCAGCCTCTAGATGGTTTAAAAATAGGCATTATCAAAGAATTTAATCTCGACGACCTAGATAAAGAAGTGCAAGCTCGTTTTGAGGACTCAAAAAGAACTTACGAAAAACTCGGCGCTCAATTTATCGAGGTATCACTTCCAAATATCTCAGCATCCGTTCCAACATATTATTCTATTGCTCCAGCTGAATGCTCATCAAACTTGTCTCGATTTGATGGAGTCCGTTTTGGTTATAGAGCAGAAGATACAGACGATTTGAATGATTTGTATATTAAATCAAGAAGTGAAGGTTTTGGAGATGAGGTCAAGCGCAGAATACTAATCGGGACTTATGCACTATCTGCTGGCTATTACGATGCCTACTACAAAAAGGCACAACAAGTTAGAAGATTGATTAAGAATGATTTTGACAACGTCTTTCAAACGGTCGACATTCTGATGACTCCTACTTCGCCTAATACTGCATTCAAGTTTGGCAGTAAAGGTTCACAAAATCCTATTGAACTATACCTTGAAGACCTTTTTA
>CABXFE010000047.1 GCA_902511425.1 uncultured SAR86 cluster bacterium | reverse complement strand
AGAGTTTTGCTTCAAGCTTTTCAGTGCATTCAGACCAAAATTTCAATTTTATAGACCTCCGGTAGAAAAGTTAGTCTAACAAAAACTAACAAGATATCTACAGCATAAGCATATGTATTTTCTGTGGATAACTTGTTGGTATCTATTGATTTTATTTTTGGGCTTTTTTTCTTTCAATTCACCGACAATGCTTTATAATTCACGCCTAATTTTTTGAGTAATTATGAAAAGAACATTTCAACCAAGCACATTAAAAAGAAAACGAACTCATGGTTTTAGGGCTAGGATGTCAACAAAGGCGGGAAGGGCTGTGATAGCCAATAGAAGAAAAAAGGGCCGCAAGTCTTTGACCGCTTAACTTTTTAGGCACCGTCATTTCAAAAAAAATTTTTCAGTCTGATTTTGCATTAATTTTTTTTGATGCTGATAATAAATACGATAAACCAAAAATCATAGTCAAAAAAAAAGATTACTCATTGGCTGTTGACCGTAATAAAATTAAAAGATGGGTACGAGAAGTTTTTTCTAAAAGATCATCAAAAATGGGGTATGTTGTCGTTGTAAGGAAGGGTTTCTTACAAAAAGGATTTAAATTTATTTTTAACACCCTCAACTCAGCGCTAGATGTTGTAGAAAATAACAAACCAAACGATTAATATGAAAAAGTTTTTTGTACATGTGATTAACTTTTATCAAAAATATCTAAGTATTTTTTTTGGTAGAAATTGTAGATTTGAGCCAACATGCTCTCAATATGCAAAAGAAAGTATTGAGATACATGGTGCATTGGTTGGTGGTTACTATTCTTTAATCAGGATATTGAGGTGTGGGCCTTGGTCGGTTGGCGGTATAGATGAGGTAAAAAAATGAATTGGAGATATTTTTATATTGGTTCTGTTGTTGCTTTGTCATACATTTTGTTTTTGTCATGGAACGCTGAGAAGGAAATCAAACAGGAGTTTGCCGAGGCGACGCTTATTGAGCAAACAAAAGATCAAGAGCTTCTTCCCCAGGGTGAATCAATTGGTTTTGTAGAAATTCAAAATGAAAAGCTTATTGTTCAGGTTAGCCCCACATCAGGAAAGGTTTGGGAAGCCAGGCTGAAAGAACATACCTACTTAAACAACAAAGATTCACAGGGTGTAAGGTTGTTTGGTTTTGACCCATCCTCTGGCTTTAAGTTTTATTTAAATAGTGGTTTTATCTCAGAGGATCAAGGTTTTGAGGTTTTGGAGGTACTGCCTTCTTCTTTGCGATTAATTTCTTCTGATGGAAAAATATCCAAAACCATCTCCCTTAAAGAAAATGATTATGAGCTTTTGGTAGAAGATATTTGGGTGGGTGATATGCCGGTTGATGTCCCGACCCCATATATTGCAATGTATCGAACAGAGGGCAAGCCATTAGACGCAAGAGATAATTTTTTTGAAAATAGCTCTTACACTGGAGTGGCTTTTAATACTCCAGATGAGCCGTATGCCAACACCAGGCTGAGAGGTGTTGATGAAAGAATAGAGTATTTTCAACGCGGGGGATGGGTTGCATTTATACAAAAGTATTTTATGGCAGCAATACTTACACCTTCAGACAGGGCGCAAACCCTAGTAGCCCTACCTCCATCTGGAGAATCAGAAGCCTATGTGATGGGCGCCATTTCTAGAGAGGTAAAAAAAAGCGAAGTAAGTGCTGGAATTAATCATAGGATTTTTCTTGGACCAAAGGTTAGATCAGATCTGTTAAGCAGGGCTCAGGATTTGGAGCTTACAATCGATATGGGTTGGTTTTGGTTTTTGGCCCAACCCTTGATGATGTTGCTAAGTATGATAAATGCTGTGGTTGGTAACTGGGGTGTTTCAATAATTTTGCTTACTGTTTTAATAAAACTTTTACTTTGGCCGGTGTCAGCAAAAGGGTTTTCTAGTATGGCAAAAATGAGAACGGCTGGACCAAAGCTTAAGGAGATCCAGGAAAGATACAAGGATGATAGGGCTAAGCTAGGAACGGAAATGATGGCTCTTTATAAGAAAGAGGGTATAAACCCCGCTGGTGGTTGTTTTCCCCTTTTGCTTCAAATGCCAGTATTTATTGCTTTTTTCTTTTGTTTAAGGGAAAGTGTTGAGCTCAGGCATGAGTCGTTCTTTTTTTGGATACAAGATCTGTCTGCTCCTGATCCTTTGTTTATTTTACCGGTAATTTTTGCCGCTCTTATGTATTTAACCCAACAGCTCAACCCTCAACCACCAGGAATGGATCCAACCCAAGCGCAAATAATGAAATTTATGCCAGTAATGATAGCTGCAATTTTTATAATTATGCCTGCGGGGCTTGTGTTGTACTCTGTGGCGAATAGTGCAATTTCCCTTGTTCAACAAAGGGCTATGTATAAAAAATATGGGGCGTCGGACGTTTCTGGGCCAAATTAATTATTGATTCCGAAGGAAAGCTATTTGAAAGGATTTTGGAAACAAGCAATGAAGATTTTTTTCTAGAGCAAAAAATTTTTATAATTGATCCATATGGAAGGGCGGTGATGTTTTTTCCAGTTTCTATGGATCCTAAATTAATTTTAAAGGATTTAAAGGTTTTAATATGAGTTTAATTAGAGGGCTTTCATTTTTTGGATTATGTTTTGCATTCGTTGTAATAGCATTGGGTGCATGGACAAGACTTGTCGATGCCGGTCTTGGTTGTCCTGATTGGCCGGGGTGTTATGGCTTTGTGGTATTCCCTACAACTGAAGCTGAAATCTTAATAGCGGAGCAACGATACCCTCAATTCCCCTATGAAATTGATAAAGCCATCCCCGAGGTTGTTCATAGATACTTTGCTGCTGCCCTTGGGTTTATAGCAATCTTGCTGGTTGTTTTTTCTTATAAGCACAAACTGCCAACTAAAATTAAAGCTATTGCATCTTTTTTATTATTCTTTATTTGTTGCCAAGGATTATTTGGCTATCTTACTGTGAGCTTGAAGCTCTTACCAATCATAGTAACCGGTCATTTGTTTGGTGGTTTTATTACCCTAAGTTTATTCTTCTACCTATTTTTGAATACCAGTGATGGCATTAAAAACCATCAGATTGGACACTTAAAGGTTTTGGGTGGCGTCGCTTTATTCGCCCTTTTAATTCAGATCTTCTTAGGGGCATGGACAAGTACCAACTATGCTTCTTTGGCTTGTGTTGATTTTCCAACATGCCAAGGAACATATATGCCCGAGATGAATTTTTCTGATGGATTTAATTTGTCACAAGAAGTTGGCCCGAATTATTTATATGGCTTATTAGACAATGAAGCAAGGGTTGCCATTCATTACTCTCATAGAGTCAGCGCATTAATTTTGACATTAATTTTTATGGTTTTAATTACCAAGCTCTGGTTTTCCAATGCCGCTCCGTTGGCTTCTACTTTGGGAGTAATATTGGTCACTCAGATTTCCCTGGGAATTATGAATGTTGTTTATGTGCTTCCTTTGTATATCGCTATCGCGCATAATTTAGTCGCAGCATTATTACTATTAGCAACTCTAATGGTTAATCTTGTGATTTGGAAAGATGAATAGCACGATCAAAAACTACTATGAACTATGTAAACCTAACGTAGTTCTGATGATGCTAATTACTGCTTTGGTTGGATCATTACTCGCCAGCAAAGCCTTAGCTCCATTATCTTTAATAGCATTCTCAATGCTTGGTATTGGTTTGTGTGCATCTTCGGCAGCAGCAATCAATCAAATAATTGATAGAAAGGCAGACGCCAATATGAATAGGACAGAAAATAGGCCTATTCCTCAAGGGGAAGTCAGCCCTGTTAATGCCTCAATTTTTGCATTTATTTTAGGCTCACTTGGTGCAACTATTTTAGTGATTTATGTAAATACACTAACTGCATTGCTTACTTTGGCATCTTTAATAGGCTATGCCTTTGTCTATACAGTTTATTTAAAGAGAGCAACACCACAGAATATAGTCATCGGAGGTCTTGCTGGTGCTGCTCCGCCATTACTTGGATGGACAGCAGTTACAAATTCTATTGATCCAAACTCTCTTTTGTTGGTATTAATTATTTTTGCTTGGACTCCCCCGCATTTTTGGGCTCTTGCAATCCATAGAAAAGATGATTATGCAAAGGAAAACATCCCAATGCTTCCAGTAACACATGGGGTCGAATTTACAAAACTGCAAATCATTCTCTATACGATTATTTTAATTCTAGTAAGTTTATTGCCCTTTGTAGTTATGATGTCAGGGATTCTTTATTTAATCTCAGCATTAATTTTAGGGGTTATTTTTTTATACTATGCAGTTCGCTTATATTTTGATAAAGCCAATGCTTTTGCCTTTCCAACTT
>CABXFE010000046.1 GCA_902511425.1 uncultured SAR86 cluster bacterium | reverse complement strand
AAGCCTGACTTCATCATCAGATGCATCACCCTTGAAAAACGTTCGACCTCTGCATTTAAAATAAATGTACCTATGAGAGGAATTTTAAGAAATCTTCTATGAATAGAGATTGCTGTTTGATTATTTTGAATGAGATATCTGTAATAAAAAAAACAGCCTAAAATTAGCAAAAAAGATATCAAAAGAATTAATCCAGAATAATTTGATAAGCCCATTAAAACTGAGGTCAAAGTTGGTAGTTGAGCGCCTGCACGAACAAACTGCTCAACGACTTGGGGCATGACAAATGTTAAGAGAGCAAAAACCACTCCCACTGAAAAAACCATCAAGATCGTAGGATAGGCTAGCGCCGAAATAACTTGCTGTCTGACCAATGCAGATTCTTCTAGATAATCCGCAAGATTGCTAAAAGCAATATGAAGGTTCCCCGCAGCATCTCCAGCCGCAACAAGTGATGTATAGGTTTCATTAAAAATTGATGGATGTGAAGACATTGCTTCAGCAATTCTAGACCCTTGCAGGATTTCATCTCTAACAGAATGCAATGCCGCAGAAAGAGACTTATCTTCTACTTCAAGTGCAATAGATTTTAAAGTTTCATCAATGGATATGCTCGAATCCAATAAAGTTGCAATTTGTCTAGTGGCAAACAGCAGTTGTTTATGGGAAACCCTAACCTTTAAGAAATGATTTCTATTAGTTTTACCTAATGATAGAGGTGTTAAGTTTGATGCTTTAATTTGCTGTCTTGCAGCGCGTTCAGATTCAGAGTTTAAAACCCCATTAACTTTTTTTCCAGATTCATTGATTGCAATGTATTTATAAGTTGGCATCTTGATAATTTTGAACTCTCAAAAGCTCTTCATATGAAGTTAGGCCATCACGCAGAAGTTTTGATGAAGATGAGTCTAAGGATAGATTGTCTTTAAATGCTGATTCAATTAACTTTGCTTCTGAGGCCTCGTCATGAATTAAAGCTTTTAATTCATCAGAGATAGTAATGCATTCTGCAAGAGCAATCCTACCTTTAAAACCTGAGTGATTGCAGCTTGAACAACCTTCAGCTTGATAGATGTTATCGTTTTTATTAATTAGAAATTCTTTTTGAATTATCTCAGACGGCTTAATGGGTGTCTTGCAATCTTGGCACAGCCTTCTAACAAGTCTTTGGGCAATGACCACTCGCAAACTTGATGACAAAAGATATGACTCAATACCCATGTCCCTTAATCTAGCAATGGCACCAATTGCGCTATTGGTATGAATGGTAGAGAGAACCAAGTGTCCTGTTAAGCTTGCTTGAATAGCGATCTTAGCAGTTTCAATATCTCTAATTTCTCCTACCATGACTATATCGGGATCTTGTCGCAAGATTGATCTTAGGCCTGAAGCAAAATCATACCCAGCTTTATTATTAACTTGTGTTTGGCCAATTCCTGGCAAAGTGTACTCAATAGGATCCTCAACAGTAAGGATGTTTTGAGAAGTATCACTTATGTGTCGAAGGCCTGAATACAATGTTGTGGTTTTGCCAGAGCCAGTTGGTCCAGTAACTAAAATAATACCCTCTGAAAATTGCAAAGCATTTTTATAGGTTCTTAAAATTGAATCTGGTAAACCCAAATCACCAATATTAATTTGCGCCGCCTGTTTATCTAATAACCGCAAAACAACTCTTTCACCATATGATGATGGCAAGGTAGAGACTCGAACATCAATTTTTTTTGCGCCTAATGATAGGGATACTCTTCCATCTTGGGGCTTTCTTCTTTCTGCAATATCCAATCGAGCAATAATTTTTAAGCGCGAAATAATAGGTGCTGAAAGCCTAGAATCATGGGTTAAAACTTGTTGCAAAATTCCATCCACTCTATACCTGATAATAAAGTTTTCTTCATATGGCTCAAAATGAATATCTGATGCCCTGTCTTTGATAGCTTGGCTTATTACACCATTGATCAATTTAATAATAGGAGCATCATTTGCTCCACTTAATAAATCCTCAGTTGGAGCTAATGTATTTGCAAATGATTGCAAATCAAAGTTCTCTGGAAGGCTTGAATCAACTATTCCACCATCATCACCAGCGGAATAGAACTCTGTTAACAGTTGATCGAATTCGGTCGGGGTACATGTATTAGATTTAAAATGATTCGCAAGAAAGCGATATAGCTCTTGAAATAGTTCCTTTGACAGTGGTTGTTCTGAAATAACTTGGGCTTGTTGATCTTTTTCAAACGCTATCACCCTTTGAGTTTTTACAAATTCATATGGCAACAAAGGACTCTTTGGGGCAATAACCTGATTCTTCGTCATATACTATTCAGTGAGATCTAAAATATTTTTATTAGATGATCCTATGATTTTTTCTGCATTAATATAATTGTACTTTTCTCCTGAAAGAGAAGTAACGTCAGCTGAATCCATTAATATTGTGGGTCTTAAAAATACCATTAGATTTCTTTGCACCCTGGATTCAGCAGATGAACTAAAGAGCCTACCAAAAACTGGAATAGAGCCAAGCAATGGGACTTTGGAGACGCTTTCCTGGAGATCATCTTCATTTAAACCGCCTAAAACTATCATTTGATTGTTATCAACCAATACCGTTGTTTCAATGCTTCTTTTGTTAGTAATAAGATCTGCTGTTCCTGTTAAAGGACCAACAACACCAGAAACTTCTTGTTTGATCTCTAAAATTACAGAGTTACCCTCATTAATTTGTGGTGTGATAGAAAGTTTTATACCAACTTCTTGGCGAGAAGTTGTGCGAAAAGGATTGGCATTATTTGAACCAAGACTCTCGCCAGTTGTAATGGGTATTTCTTGACCTATCACTAAATTTGCAGGCTCATTATCCATCGCAATAACTGTATGCGTTGATAGGATATCTGAGTTTTGATCGTCGGCAACCGCGCTGATAATTCCAGCGAAACTATCTCCGCCACTTAAGTCACCAAACCCTGAAACCAAACCAGAAGACTGTAACAAAGAAGAGGATGCGACATTACTTAAAGTAGCATTCTCACCATCTTCAATCAGCGATCCTGCCAAAGCAACCAAATCAGGATTTGATCCATTTTGGAATCTGGTAATACCGACGGGAATATTTCCATCTTGAGCACCGGCAAAAATTGTTTCAACCCCCAGACTCTTTGCAGCGGTTTCAGAAAGCTCAACAATGATTGCTTCAACAAGGACTTGTGCCCTCCTAATATCTAATTTAGATACCAAATTGCGAATAACCTCAAGATTTGTTTCTTCTGAAGAAACAATTAATGAATTAGTTTCACGATGGTGAGTGACTATTGGTTTTTCATTCTCATCACCAGCAAACCTGGATGAAACAGTGTTAATAATGGTTGCCACTTCTTCTGCTTTTGCATATTTAAGGTATAAAACAGCAATCGAACCACCAGTTAAAGCGTCTTTATCCAAAGCATTCAATGTGTCAATAATATTATTTGTAACTACCTGATCTGCAGAAATAATCACTGAATTTGATGGAGTGAATGGAACCGCTATAAAGTTATTTATAGTTGGATTGTTTTGCGCTTTTAATCGATCAAGAATTCTTACAGCCTCAACTGAAGAAAGATTATTTAGCTTAATAATCTTTATCGCGGCGCTATCATTCTGGTCAATTTTTTTTAGCAGTTGACCAATCCTTTCAATATTTGATCTTTTATCAACCAAAAGGATTGAGTTAATCGATGGGATGCTCGAAAGATGAGATTGCCTGCCAGTGATAGGTTTGATTTGACTTAAAATTTCTCCTGCTGCTCTATTTTTTAGAGTAAATATTTTTGTTTCTATGGAGGACTGACTCAAAGATTCATTTAAGTCTCTGGTTGCCTCATTTTCAGGAACAATTCTAACCACCCCACTCTCTGAAAGAGCTGCAAAACCATGCACCTGAATCGTTCTCAAATAGACATCCCAAACTTGTTCAGCCGAAAGAATTGAATCGGAAAAGATGGAAATTCTACCTTTGACCCTTGGATCAAGTATCAAAGTCTTTTTAGAAAATTTAGAAATATCTTGGGTAACTTTTGCTATATCTACATCTTGATAATTAAGCAAGAAGGTTTCTTGCGCTTGAGATTGAACAGATAAAAGGATTAATGGAATGAAAATTATAGATTTAATTTTATTAATCATTTTAATTATCTACTATTAAATTTGTACTGAGTTGGAAAAGATTTCCATTATCTTCAAATGTAGCATATTCATTGTTCACGCTGAGTAATTTGTATTTATTTTCTAATAATGTGCCCTGCTGAACAACAAATGTTTGATTGTTTCTCTTGAGAATTACTGATGCTCTTGAAGAACCCGCTCTGTATCCTATAACCTCATAATCAAAAGTGGATGATGAACTCAACTTTATTTGATTTGTCTCAATGCTAGAGCTAAATTGAGTAGATGCCTGAATAGGGCTGAAATTTATATTCATTGAATCAGGTCTAGAGATAAATGATAAAATCAGTAGGTATAAAACATACCCAGAAAAAAG
>CABXFE010000045.1 GCA_902511425.1 uncultured SAR86 cluster bacterium | reverse complement strand
TGAGCCTATCCACTGTTAGGCTTTTCACGTATGACGAGGGTAATAAAAATCAAGTGGGGAAATTTAATTTAATAGATGTGAAAGAAGGGCTCTTGCCTGGCAACAATCTTTACATCATGCTTCCTTCCGCATTGTTTGGATTCAAGGCCACAAAAAATGATATTGGATTAAAGGATGATATTTTAAAAGCAAATATTTTTAGTGAGTCTGAGGATGGTCTCATCAGCAATATCTCAGATCTAAAATTCTTTTTTCAGCCTAGCTTAAATCTAGCATCTTGGATGAATTACAGCACCTATAATTCTATCGCTGAGCATTTTAATGATTTTGACGGAGATGTTTATTTTTATCCTGAACATTTTTTATTACCAGAGGGTATTAATTCTATTTATATTGCTGAGCATAGTTTCATTTGTTCATTTGAAGATTTAACTGGATTTAGTGGCTCTAATGATTTGCTAGAAGATTATCTGCAAATTTTGGTTTCTGATGGTTTAGATTTAAAAAAATTACAAGTTTTATGTGAGTCAGAGCCACTATTGTTAAATAAATTCAAAGATTTAAATTTCAACAAAATACAACTTTCTGATATTCATATTAATTTTATAAATAGCCTTAAGTTTAGTAATGTCAATTTCTTTAAAAGAAAACTCTCATTTCAATATATTAAACAGAAACTAAAATTTAATTTTTTTGAATTCTGGGGTCTCAATATCTCAGCACTCATATTTTTGATAGCACCATTAGTTATTTCTTACAATTTAAACTCATCGGTAAATACCTATAAACAAAGCACTGAAGAAATCTTTGAACAACTCAATCCAAATTTTAATAGATTGGTTAATGCGCGGGCTCAGATTGATGATTTAACAAGAAATATACCCAAACAAAACAATATTTCCAAGCAAGATCTGAGTGTGTTGAAATACTTGGATGCATTCAGAGATGAATCAATTCAAAGGATTGCCATAAATCTTAAAGAGCAAGAAATTAACATCCATTTAGAGGGGCTGCCACTCTTCAAATTAAATTTATTAAAGCAAATATTGAAATCAGAAGACCTCAATTTTATAGAGTCTGATCTGATAGAAAAGGATGATGGTTTCTTTGGTAACTTGCTGGTGCAATATGAAACTTAGTGTGTTGGCAGAATTTTGGAATGCTCGTGAGCGAAGAGAGAGATTCTTGCTTTTAATAGCTCTTGCAGTTTTTATACTAGTGTTATTAGGTGCATATTTTAATAAAGCATATAGCTCGATTGCTTATCAAAGCAAAGCTCTGGAGAAATCAAAAAATGATTTTTACTATGTGTTAGAGAAAGCTAATACTGCTTTAACTTACCAAAATACTCAACAATTTATCAAGCAGACATCCTCTGTTGAAGATTTTGTAATCTCTCAAGCGCAATTAAACAAAATATCTAATTTTAAAATATATGAAGACAATGACAAAAAGTTCTTCTCTTTCACTCAGCAAAGTATTGAAGATAGCGCTCAATTTTTAGAAAACATTGCCAGTCATCCCAGTATATTAATTGACTCAATTGATGTTGAATTTTCAGAAAACGGATATGAAATTATTTCCGTTTATAGAAATTTATGAAATAGTAACTTTGCTGGAATATAGTTCGTGGAATAACTTGATAGCGATTGAATCTGAAATTCCCCATTTAGTAGATGTGATTGTTTGAATCTCTAATTGCTCTGCAATAAATTTAAAAATTTGTAACGCATGATCAATAACGTCAGCTCTATCTGGAGAAAATTTATATTTCTTTATTTTTTCCTTGGTATCGAGCTTCGACAGTCTTTCAGATTTTTTTACAAATTCATTAAGTGACATCTCTTTTGATCCTTGAGAATTTAGAAAGGATCTAATATTACCTCCGATACCGATTAATCTTTTCTTTGACTTGATTGATTGAAGCCATTCTTCTAGGCGTTGCCATTCTTCTTTTTCATCTCTCTTGAGCATATTGCGTACAGCTCCAAGCTGAAAAGAACGAATGACTGTCTCTTCTTCATTGCGAATAAAGAATTCAGTGCTTCCACCTCCTAAATCTACAAAAATTTTATTTTTACCTGTATTACTTTTTGGGTGAAATCTGATTAACTTTGCCTCCTCTAATCCAGATATCACTCTTAAGGGGTGATTGATTGCTGTTTCTATGTAACGTCTGGCATCTTCGGAGTTAGCAGTGTCTCTGAACGCTGATGTGGCAACTATCTCATAATGACTGATGGAGTTTTCTTTAAATACTTCCTCATATTCACGAATGGTTTCAATTACTTGATCTAGCTTACCTTCACTAAGATTTCCGTCATTGAAAACATCACTTCCAAGTCTTATGGGAGATCTAATTCCTTTAATGAATTCAATTGATGCAGGAGTGGTTTTAAATATTTTAGATTTGATGGCATTGGTGCCAATGTCAATGGATGCAATTTTCATTTACTCATCATCCATGTATTTGCTTAAAACCTTATATTGCTCATAGTCCAAATTATTGAACTCAACACCTTCTAATAAAACTTTATAGTTATTAATATTTTTGGACCAAGTCAGAGGTTTGAGAAGTTTTTTCTCCTCGTAATCTGTTTGGTTCAGCAGGAATCTTAATGCGGTTAAGCGCGCGATCATTTTATTATTTGCGTTAATTGCAATCCAAGGAGAGAAATCAGGAGAAGTCTTCTCAAACATTTGTTCTTTATAAAGTGTAAAAGCATCCCATTTGGTGACGATGCGCTCATCATTGGGGGAGAGTTTCCAATACTTCAGTTCAGAATGCTTGCGAGCTTTCATTCGTCTTTTCTGTTGATCCTGCGATAGTGAGAAATAAAATTTAATTATCTCAACGCCCTCATCAATAAGGTTTTGCTCCCATGGGATCACTCGATTCATAAAATCTCTATATTGCTTCTCGCTGCAATAGCCCATTACTGGCTCTGTTAAAGCTCGGGTATACCAAGATCTATCTAAAAAGGCGATCTCGCCTTTTTTTGGAATTACTTTTTTCCAGCGTTGAAACCAATGTGAGGATTCCCATTTTGTTGGGATGCCAAGATTGACATATTTAAAGTTTTTTGGAATTAAGTATTGAGTAAAAAATTTATAGGCAGAGCTTTTTCCTGCAGTGTCTCTTCCCTCTAAAACGATGCAAATTCTACGTTTATTTTTAATAACATCTTCTTGTAGTTTAAGCAGTTCAATTTGCAATCTTCTTTTCTCAAGTTGATAGGACTTATCATTAAGTTTTTGATATTCCTTTTGATCAAATGAAATGAGCATAAAATTTATTAGAGACCTTATTTATAAAGAGTTTTATTTAAGGGTTATTGTATCTTGAGATTGTATTGATAAATCTAAGAAAAATAAAAAATTTATCATGAGATCACAAAAGTATTAATATATCCTGATGAGCGAAAATTTAGAAAAACGTGTTCAAGAGCTAGAGGATATTTTAGCTATCCAACATTTGAAACATGCTTATCTCAATGCATGTGATGCAAAAGATGTGCAAGCTATGATAAAAACCTTTGTGATCTCTGATTGCAAGATTGATTATGGCCCAGTTGGCTCTTTTACAAATAGAGATGATTTGGCAAAAGTTTTTCAAGAGGCAGCATGTCATGACTACATGCTTGAATCTCATCACGCTCACAACCCAATTATTAAAATTATCGATGCCAGCCATGCAACTGGCCATTGGTCGCTAACCTACAATTTAATAAATACAGAAACCTCATCAATAACAACCTTGCAGGGTGAGTATCATGATGTCTATAAAAAAATTGATAATCAGTGGTTGATTAAAGAAACTACATTTTCTGGTCGCTCATCCTTGAATTTGCAAATAGATGAAAAATTACTAAAGGTAATTTTTGCAGGCAGCCCCTAAGCGGGTGTTGCAATACAACTCAAAAGATAGGCATTAGCGGCGCGGACTGCTTCATTAAGTCCCACATCCGTAAGTCCCGAATTTTCTTTGGTGTTCAATGAGAGGATAGAGATAACAATTTGAGTCACCACCAAAAAGACTCCCGATTTATTAAACATATTTGGCAGCCCAACAGATTGTTCTATGTGTTTCAAAATTGTTTCTGCTATCTCATGCAGATCTGAACTCAAGATAGGAGGGGAGACAGTATTTTCAAGAATTAGCTTTTGTGCGCCTGGATGACTTTGAAAGAATTCAATGATCGAGACAACGCATTCTTTTAAACACGCTAAATAGTCACCCTCTGAATTTTTAGTTAGATTTTCTTCAAGATGGGCATTGCAATCCTGAATATATTTCTTAATTAGGGCCTGCTTGATTTCTGGAGTTTCAAATAATTTATAAGTAGAGGTACGTTTTAAATCTGCAAATTCAGAAATTTTTGCAATTGTTAGAGATTCAATGCCGCCTTCATTCAATAGATCATTAGACGCATCTAAAATCTTTTTAATTCGCTCTATGCTTCTTTTTTGCTTGGGTTTTTGCATGATTTCTTATTATCGACATTTGTTGTAAAAAAAACAAATAAATGTAGCACTTATCAATAAATTAGTGTATTGTGTCATTTGTGTGTCATAAATGTGTCACAAAGGAAACTAGAACTATGAATACAAAAAAAGTACTTAAGCAGCAGGGCCTGCTACCAAAAACATCCAAATTTAATGAAATGCAAATGTTTGGATTTCTATCT
>CABXFE010000044.1 GCA_902511425.1 uncultured SAR86 cluster bacterium | reverse complement strand
TATAACTGGCTATATATTTTGACGCACTTTTTTTTATTTCCTTAATTGACAGATCGACCATTTCTCTTCTTTGAATCACAGCTACTACTTTTTGTCCCCATGTTTTATCCTTTACGCCAACAACAAGACAATCAAAGATATTTGGATGAGCTTTTAAAGCCATTTCAACTTCTTCTGGGAATATTTTCTCTCCACCGGAATTAATGGAAACGCTCCCTCTACCCAGCAAAGTCATTTGACCATCTTCCTCATATTTAGCCATATCTCCTGGTATTGAATACCTTTCTCCATTTACTTCAATAAATGTTTTTTCAGATTTTTCTTTATCTTTGTAATAAGCAACAGGCACATGACCTTTTCTTGCTAAGTATCCAATCGTTTCTGTATCACTAGGCTGAATAACCTCTAAAGTATCAAGATTTAAAATTTCACTAAAATTAGGTTTTGTAAATTTTGGGCCTCCGCCAGAGTCTTTTAATTTTCCATCCTTCGTATGTATATTCACGCCGGTTGCTCCAGTTTCAGATGACCCAACAGCATCTATTAGGAAAAGATTAGGAAGATATTCTAGGATGGTATCTTTAATAGAGGCGCTGAAAACAGAAGCAGTACTTGCTAAAACAAATAATGAGGATAGGTCTAAACCTTTTTGTAGTGCAGAAGGGAGTGCATCACACAGAGGCCTTCCCATGGCATCACCTGTTATAGTTAGGTTCATTACTTTTTCTTTAGCAATAATTTCCCAAATATAATCCGCATCAAATGAAATTTGATCATTAATTATAAATTTCCATCCTGAAAAGAAAGCATTAAATGATTGCCATTGAGCAGCACCATGCATTAAAGGAGCTAATGCGAGAGCAGTTGTTTGGTCTTGCAAGCATTTATCTGCAAAAGCTTCGGGTGTAGGATATTTTTCTCCCGTTACCGCATCTATGCCTCCACCGAGTGTCATTAAGACATCTTCCATGCGCCACACCACTCCCTTGGGCATCCCAGTAGTCCCGCCTGTGTAAAGTATGTATTTGTCATCCCCTGATCTTTCAACACTTAGCCTAGAATCATCTTCATCTAAAATAAGGGCTTCAAAGTCATAACTTCCCTCAATAACCCCAACATCAGAACCATCATTTATACAAATAAAATCTTTTAATATAGGTAGATCGTTTTTAATATTATTGAGCTTTGTGCCAAACTGTTTGTGATAAAAAACAGCTTCCATATCAGCGTTATCAATAAGATACTTAAGCTCCTCTTCAACATATCTGTAGTTAATATTGATGGGAATTGCGCATAACTTATATGCTCCAAGCATCACCTCTAGCCACTCTATGCAGTTAAAAGCATAAATTCCAATATGACTACCTTTTTTTATTCCAAGTTTTTTCAGTGCATTTGCTGCTTTATTTGTTCTTGCATCTAACTCTTGATAAGTTAGACGAGTTGACCCAAGCACAACTGCTTCTCTGTCAGGAATTCTGTCTACAACTCCTTCAAATATGTCAGCAGCATTAAATTCCATCAGACGTTTGAAGAGTGATTTTCCCAATAGGGATCTCTTAGCCTTCTTTTGTATAACTTGCCATTCTCGTCCCTTGGAAGTTTTTCAATAAAATCTATGCTTCTTGGTAGTTTCATTTTTGCAAGATTTTCTTGAGCAAAATTCATCAATTCAACAAGCAATTCATTGGAAGAATCAAAATTTTTGTTGAGCTCTACAACTGCCTTGACTTCTTCCCCCCATTCTTCGTTAGGAATTCCAAATACAGCTACATCTGCAACAGCAGGGTGCATGAGGAAAGCGCTTTCAATCTCAGCTGGATATATGTTGGCTCCGCCAGAGATAATCATATCTATTTTCCTGTCACATAAAAATAAATATCCTTCATCATTTAAATATCCAATATCACCAACAGTAAAATAAACCTGATCATCAAAAATCAGTCTCTCTTTTTTTGTTTTCGCTTGATCGCCTTTGTACTCAAATTTTGTTGCTTCACCAAGTTTCATAAAGACTGTGCCTTGATTATCAGGTTTAGCCTCAGCCCCGTCATCATTAATAATCTTGATTTCAGCTCCTGGCCATGCTTTGCCAACTGTTCCAGGAAACTTAGACCATGAATCAGCATCGACAACTGTTCCTCCTCCTTCTGTGGCAGCATAATATTCCCATATAGAATTTCCCCACCATTCAATCATTGCTTGTTTTGTATGGATTGGGCAGGGTGCTGCAGCATGAATCATGGCCCGAGTTGATGAGCAATCATATTTCGCTCTGATTTCATCGGGTAGCTGCAACAATCTATGAAATTGAGTTGGAACCATATGACTTGTTGTAACCTTGTATTTATCAATAAGGTAAAGCATTTGCTCCGCGTCAAATTTTTCCATCAACACAACAGAATGTCCATAATGCAAAGCTGCCGAAGAGTGGACAAGGACGGCAGTGTGGTACAAAGGCGATCCAACAATGTGAACGTTATTTTCTTGGGGTTGAATTTCAAAGAAACTAAGTATCATTGCAAACATACTCAAAACATCATCAGGATCTCCAGGAATTAATGCACGTTTTACACCTTTAGGTTTTCCAGTTGTACCGGATGTATAGTTCATCACTTGACCTGCAGTTCTTTCATCTGGATTAGAAGTTGGTTGGGAGCCTATAAATTCATCCATATGTATAAAACCACTCATCTGGGTAGCACTTATACATCCTTGCTCAGGGAAATTAATAGCTGAAACTGCTTTTTGACAAGCCTCTTCCATAGCAGGCACTTCACCAGATGCAATGAATGCCTTAGCTCCAGAATCCTCGAGAATGTAGGCTATCTCTGGTCCAGCTAAATGCCAATTGATTGGTACCATGTAAAAACCGGATTGTGCACAAGCCAAGTACGCTATGTAGTATTCAATTGAGTTGGGTAATACAGTTGCCACCACATCTCCACTTTTGACCCCAAATTCTCTTAATGCATGCGTTAATTGATTTGTTTTTGCTAGCAGCTCACCCCTTGTCCAAATTTTCTCAGATGGTTCAACAATAGCAATTTCATCCGGGTGTGAATTCGCAAATCTATAAAAGCCTAGTTCACTCATTTATCTCTCTTTTTATTTTTAATGTTCTAATAATTCTAACTTTCGTAATCCATTAATGTAACCTAATAACACAAATTTCTATGTAATAATGATTCTCAAATGGATAGTCTATTTATCAATCTAAACCAAGAAACTTTATGGTTATTGGTTGTTTTGTACGATTTATCACTAGCTATTTTTCTTTATAGATTCTTTGGTAAGTATGGTTTGTATTGCGCCGTAATCCTTGGAATAGTCCTTGGAAATCTTCAAGGTGGGAAAGTAAGTGAATTAACTCTATTTGGTATGCAATTTAATGTAAGCATGGGGGCGATTTTATATTCAGGTATTTACTTTGCGACAGATCTTTTAAATGAAAAGTTTGGGAAGGATGAAGCCAATCGAGCAGTCATGCTTGGATTTGTTGCAAATATAGCAGTTATGCTCACCTTAGTGCTTAGTACTCAGTTTCTTCCCTCTGACTTAACTGGTTCTGCAGCAGAGGTCCATGATGCTATTTCAGTGCTAGCGTTTTATTCACCAATTTTTATTATTGGTTCCTTAACTGCATATCTTGTGAGTCAAAGATTTGATGTATGGTTTTTTCATTACCTGAAAAACTTAACCAATGGAAAAAAATTATGGCTTAGAAATAATCTTTCTACCATGGCATCCCAACTAATAGATACTCTGATATATCAGTTCACCTGGGTTCTTGCTACAGATTTAACATTTACCCAAGCATTCGCCATCTCTATGGCAAAATATATCATCAAGATTTTGATAGCTTTAATAGATACAGCTTTTATATATTGGGTAAGAAACTGGGAGATCAAATCATAGTTTAGAAAACGCGTGTATGGATTATACTTACAGTAAAAGAAATTCTATTTATACATATGTCTAAGAAATCAAAAGAGCAACTGCGAAATGAGCTTTCACCTGAATCTTATTATGTAACTCAGGAAAGTGGAACAGAACGACCTTTCACAGGTCAGTATTGGGATCACGTTGAGGATGGAGTTTATAATTGTATTTGCTGCGGTGAGACGCTATTTAAATCTGAAACAAAGTTTGATGCAGGTTGTGGCTGGCCTAGTTTTTATGAAGCTGCAAATAACAAAAAAATTAATGAATTAGAGGATCATTCGCTTTCAAGAGTTAGAACAGAGATTAGATGTTCAAAGTGTGATGCGCATCTTGGCCATGTTTTTACAGATGGTCCACAGCCTACTGGTTTGAGGTATTGCGTCAATTCTGCTGCTATAGATTTTGAAAAAGACATATCTTCAAATTAAGTGACCGACAAAACTGCTTCTCATCTAAATTTTTTCTCAACCATTAAGGTAGGTGGTTGGACCTTTATTTCAAGAGTGGCTGGTTTAATAAGGGATATCTTTACAACCAATCTCCTAGGAGCAAGTATATTTCATGATATTTTTGTAGTTGTACTTAAAATTCCTAATGTTTTTAGAAAGTTCTTTGCTGAAGGTGCATTTAGCCAAGCTTTTATTCCAATTTATTCCGAGTATTTAGGAAGTAAAGATGATAAGGGTAGTCAAGATTTTCTAAATGCTTTATTTGGTATTTTGCTTTCAGCGCTCTTTATATTTACAGCCTTGGCTTTATTGTTTGCACCAATATTTATTTTGATATTTGCTCCAGGTTTTTATTTTGATATACAAAAACAGGATTTAGCTATTAGCCTTTTAAGGATTATGTTTCCTTATCTTGCATTAATTTCTCTTGTTGCTTTTGCAGCAGGTATTCAAAATTCTCATAATAAATTCTCTATTCCAGCAATCACTCCCTTAATTTTCAATTTGAGTTTAATTGGTTCAGCATGGCTAGTTGCTCCAAAAATAGACATACCCGTTATGGCTCTTGCCTGGGGAGTACTTCTAGCAGGATTTCTACAATTACTTTTTCAGATTGCGCCGTTGGCAACGATAAAAAAAATCCCTGTACCAAAAATTGATTTTCAAAATCCTGGCGTCAAAAAATTTTTTATTCTTATCCTTCCAGCTATTGTTGCAGGAGGTATAGCTCAAATAAATTTATTAATTGATACTATTTTTGCATCTTTGTTAATTACGGGCAGTCCAACTTGGCTATATGTTTCAGATAGATTAATACAATTCCCAATGGGAATATTTGCTATTGCTATTGGGACTGTTCT
>CABXFE010000043.1 GCA_902511425.1 uncultured SAR86 cluster bacterium | reverse complement strand
TGACCTCTAGAATAGTTTTCCGAATCCATAGAGGTTTTTAAATTTAGTAAATATCCCTCCAAATCTAACCAAGTTACTTCAATAGCTTTTTTATCTATTGCATCAATTGCATTTCTTATATTTGTAGTGCCTAAGTTGTAGGAAGCTAGTACAAAAGCAATCTTGTCACCTGAAGAGGTTCCATAGTTGGTACTTAATTTAAGATCAGAAATATATTGCGCCCCACCATAAATACTTTGAATTGGATCCAAGCGATTCGTAACACCCACCGATGCTGCTGTGGGGAGAGTTAACATCATCATGCCCTTAACTTGAGTTGCTGATCGAGCTTTTGGATTCCATTGCGATTCCTGAAAAGCAACTGCAGCAAGAAGCTCCCATTCAATATCAAATGTTTGAGCAGCTTCAATAAAATCATCTTTATATTTTAAGAATCTTGATTCTTTTAGTTCATCAAATTTCGTTTTTTCAAAATCACTGAGCCTTGAAAAAGAATATAATTTTTCATTGATAACGTTGCAATAGACTGATGTAGGCGTGTTAACAGGATCCTTAGTACACCCATAAAGGCCAAAAATCAGGATGAAAATAATTGAGTTTTTTGCAAGGAATTGCATTGTTTTTATTTTTTTAATTTTAAACATCCTTATAATTAATTATTACAATATTTTACTAGAGAGCTAGTGTCAAAAAATCTTAATTTGCTGCTTCAAGGTCCCTCTACTTTTTCGCCGTCAAAAATTTCATCTCTCAGGTCTGTTTTTAATTTAACTAATGATTGCTCAATTGAAGAGTTGGCTAGCTATGAATATTACTCTATAGATATAAATCAAGATTTTTTTGATCAGGCAAAATTATTTAAGTTATTAAACTGTAGGGAATCAACAAATTTACCTAATTTTTTTATTGGCCCGAGATCTGGAACTATCAGCCCATGGGCGTCTAAAACAAGTGAAATAATTGCTAATGTTGGCATTCAAGGCGTTAACAGAATTGAAAAGTATGTAGGCTATTTTTTTGATAATCACATTTCTGTGGCTAATTTGAACTTGTTAAGCTTATTTGATCGCATGACCCAAGAAGTTTTTATCAGCCCAATGGACATCCCGTCTATTGGCTCAGCGCCCAAAAGAAAACCTCTAATACAAATTGATATTACAAAAGGTGCAAAAGACTCCTTAATTGCAGCAAATCAAGACTTGGGATTGGCGTTGTCTAGGGATGAAATAAATTATTTAGATCATTTCTACTCATCAACCACTCGAAATCCTACCGACGCTGAATTAATGATGTTTGCTCAAGCTAATTCTGAGCATTGTAGACACAAAATATTTAATGCTGCTTGGATAATAAATTCGATTTCTCAAGAGGAATCTTTATTTGATCTTATTAAAAAAACAAGCAAAGGAGATAAACCAGATTTGATTTCAGCATACAAAGATAACGCTGCTGTTATTTCCGGAGCTTCAGTGATTACGCTTAATAGAAATTTAAATAATTGTTATAGTTTTTCTTCTGAAAAAATAAATTCAACTTTAAAAGTTGAAACTCATAATCATCCTACAGCCATCTCTCCTTTTCCAGGAGCGGCAACTGGTTCTGGGGGAGAAATAAGAGATGAGGGTGCAACAGGCTCTGGTGCAAAGCCTAAAATGGGGCTGGTTGGTTTTAATGTCTCAAATCTTAGATTAGAAGATTTTCCTCGTGCATGGGAACATGAGCCGCACATACCTTCAAGAATTGCCTCTCCTCTCCAAATTATGATTGAGGGACCTATCGGTGCTGCAGCATTTAATAATGAGTTTGGACGACCAAGCACAGTTGGTTACTTTAGAGTTTTTGAGCAACCCTTTAATAATAATCAAACTTATGGATACCATAAACCAATTATGTTAGCTGGAGGAATTGGAGAGGTAAAAGATAGAAATAGCATTAAAAACCCAATAGAAGCTGGTGATTCGGTTGTTGTTTTGGGTGGTCCATCAATGCTTATAGGATTGGGAGGTGGGGCGGCCTCATCCATGTCTTCTGGAGAAAGCGATGAAGATCTAGATTTTGCCTCTGTTCAGAGGGAAAACGCTGAAATGGAAAGAAGATGCCAGGAGGTGATTAATCAATGCGCCTTTGAATCACCAAATATTATTGAATTTATTCACGATGTTGGAGCTGGCGGTCTTTCAAATGCAATTCCTGAATTGGCCAAAGACTGTAATTTAGGTGTTGATATTGATTTAAGCTCGATACCTGTTGCCGATCCTAGCCTTTCTCCAATGGAGGTTTGGTCAAATGAATCTCAAGAGCGTTATGTCCTAGCAATCAAAAAATCAAATAAAGTTATTTTTGAAAACATATGTCGAAGGGAACGATGTCCCGTTGCTTTTGTGGGCCAAACCACCACATCAGATTCGGTAGAAGTTTATGATTCTGAAAGGGATGAATTCCCTGTTAAAGTCCCATTATCAATGCTTTTCGGTGACTTGCCTATTTCCAACATGGAAGTCAATCATTTAAAAATCAAGGAAGAAATTGACTCTTTTCATAGGGATTTCGAGTTATCTGAGGTAATTCAGAGAGTGCTTTCTCATCCCTCAGTAGCTTCGAAATCTTTTTTAATTACTATTGGAGATAGGACAGTAGGTGGGTTAGTTGCACGTGATCAATTGGTAGGAAGATATCAAATACCTACTTCAAACTATGCAATGTCCACTAAATCATTTCTCAGCAATGAGGGAGATGTTTTATCAATTGGAGAAAAACCAACACTAGCTCTTAAGAATCCGGCAGCCTCTATGAGGATGGCTTTAGCTGAAGCATTAATGAACTTAATCTCTGCTCCAGTAAAAAATTTAGATCTGGTTAGGCTTTCTGCAAATTGGATGGCAGCCTGCGGGGACGAAGAAGAGGATTATGCCTTAAGACAAGGAGTTCAAGCACTTTCTGATATTTGTATTGAGCTAGGGATAGTTATACCGGTTGGCAAAGATTCTTTGTCCATGAGAACAAAGTGGAAGGAAGACGATCAAGAGCTTCAAGTGAAGAGTCCCTTGTCAGGCGTCATCACAGCCATGGCTCCAGTTGAAGACGTATCATTGGCCATAACAACTGAATTCAAAGAAAATGGCTCAAAAGATCTATATCATTTATTTTTGAATGATCAGTCTAGATTGGGCGGCTCTATTTTTGAGGAAGTTACTTCTTCATGCATTCAAAAGGTTCCTGATATTGACAATGTTGAAGCATTTAAAGTCCTCTTTACCTCAATTCAGGAGTTAATAGAGCGAGGTTGGATTGTTGCGCTGCATGACATTTCCGATGGGGGATTATTTACTGCAGCAGCAGAATTATCATTCACTAATAAAATTGGGGTGGAGATTTTTGTTCCAGAGAACTTTCATAATGACCGCGAGATGCAATATCTTTTTGCCGAAGAAACAGGCGCCATTATCCAATTCCATAATGAATTCGAAGAACAAGCATTAGATTTTTTAAAACAAACAAACATCGAATATCGAAAATGTGCGACGCAAAAATCTGACGAGCAAATTTCAATTTCTTTAAACAATAAAATTAAATTTACTGATTCAGTAATTAATTTAGAGAAGGTCTGGAGCGAGACTTCATATTCAATCAAATCTTCCAGAGATAATCCTGAAAGTGCTAAAGCAGAGTACGATCTCATTGAAAGATTTGATGATCAAGGCTTGGTCGCAAAAGATAATTTTAAATTTTCAGCTCAATTACCCGCTTTTAATAAAAATTTAAAGCCAAAAGTAGCAATTTTTAGAGAGCAGGGAGTTAATGGTCAAAATGAAATGGCAGCAGCATTTATGCTAGCAGGGTTTGATGCATTTGATGTTCATATGCAAGACCTGCTTGATGATCCTAGCTTGCTTTCAAAATTTCAGGGCTTGGCAGCTTGCGGGGGTTTTTCTTATGGCGACGTGCTCGGAGCTGGAGGGGGCTGGTCATCGAGTATTATTTATAATAATGCTGTAAGGGATTCATTTGAGCAATTTTTTAATCGAGATGAAACATTCACTTTTGGTGTCTGTAACGGTTGCCAAATGCTATCTAATATAAAAGATTTAATTCCAGGTGCAGAGAATTGGCCAGAGTTTTTGTGGAATGAATCTGATCAATTTGAGGCACGATTATCCCAAGTTACTATAGCTCGATCTAATTCTGTTTTGTTAACAGGGATGGATGGATGGCAAATCCCTGTTGCTGTTGCTCATGGGGAGGGCAGAGCTTCCTTTGAAGGAGAGGCATTAAAAAATCTTTCAAAGCAGAATCAGATAGCGGTTCAGTTCACTGATCATAAAGGTAATGTCGCTTCTACCTATCCACTGAACCCAAATGGATCTCCTGAGGGTATCACTGGCCTAACCTCTAAAGATGGAAGGGCAACAATTATGATGCCGCATCCAGAAAGAGTGTTCAGATCTCAGCAACTATCTTGGAAATCATCAAAGTGGAAGGAGTATTCACCTTGGATGCAAATCTTTTTAAATGCCTATAAGTTCAGCCAATAATTGTAATTTTTTGAACTACCAGAGTTTTAGAGCTTCCTCTCTGAATGGGAACTTGCCAGAAATAACATCGTCAAAATAATATTCTAATGTCTTGGTTACTGTTGGAAATGCAATTTCATCCCAAGGGATTTCATCCTTCTTAAATAGCTTTACTTCAGAGCTTTCTGAGGTGGGACCAAATTCTTCATCACCTAAATCAGCTAAATAAAAAAAATGCACCTGACTGATATGAGTCAAACTGAATGCAGTATAGGGCGAAATAATTTGTGGTGAAGCTTGAGTTTCTTCTTTGGTTTCTCTTAGCGCTCCTTCTTGGAGCGTCTCTGCATTTTCCATAAACCCTGCAGGCAATGTCCATCGACCGAAGCGAGGCTCTATATTTCTTTTGCACAAAAGGACGTGCTCATCTTTGATGCATATAGTGCCAACAATAAGATTTGGATTGGTATAAAAAATTGAATCACAGGCAGAACAAATATACCGCTTTAAATTGTCATCAGCCGGAACTTTAAACTCAATTTGATCGCTTCCGCATTTTGAACAATATCTCAAAAGTGCTCCTTTCTTAGAGAATAAAATGTCGTAAGAAGTTAAACTTACTCAATGATTGAAGACATCAAGTATAAACTAAATTTGCTTAATTCTGAAAAGCCAAGTGGTCGACCTCAAGCTTCGGTTTTAATAGCTATTTTAAATTTTGGTAAATACATCGAATCTCCGGAATTAATTTATACTCAGCGGTCTAGTCATCTTTCAACTCATTCGGGTGAAGTAAGTTTTCCTGGAGGAAAAGCAGATGAAATAGACTTAAATCTTTTTGGAACAGCCTTGAGAGAATCCAATGAAGAGATAAGTCTTAACAGTAAAGACGTTACTGAATTAGGTAAATTAAATTACCTAAT
>CABXFE010000042.1 GCA_902511425.1 uncultured SAR86 cluster bacterium | reverse complement strand
TAGTCTTGCTCAAAAGATATTGGTTCTTAAAAAAAACAAAGATGATCGCGATCATCAAAATTTCATAGAGCTAGGCTTTATTCATGACATTAAAGTATCGCAAGCAAGAGTTTATTCCTATAACTTAAAAACCTACAACAATAAAAGAGGCTGGAATAATCCTGAGGGATGGGCTAACCCCGAAAACTTTGAGAAATATAGATGGTGAATTTATTTTATTGCCTTTTCTTGATCTTCCTTAGCTCTCTGTATTTGCAAATCGGCAAACTCAGAATGTAGCCCCCTTGCATAAACCATTACAGCAACCAAGAAATACAAAAAGAAAAAGTCATACTGAGTTAAAAAATTGTAGGTAGCATGGATTGCAATGGGAAAGACTAAGCTTTTAATTAAAAATTGTCTGGAGTTAGTAAAAGCATATAAACCAAAAAAATAGCCCATGACAATACCGCATGTTGCATGCATTGGAATTGCACTTACCGCTCTGAGAATTGACAGAGAAAATGAATCCATATCAGGGTATGAATAAACATAGGTAATATTTTCAAACGTAGCAAAACCAAGCGAAACCGTTACCCCATAGACAATTGCATCCATGGGTTCATTGAATGCACTTTTTGGTCTTATATAAAAATATAGAACTAAAAACTTTAATACTTCCTCTGTGAGTCCGGCTCGATATGCATATTCATATGATGGAATGATTAAATGATTCAACTCCGCGGCAGGAAAACATATGATAATTCCAGCAAAGAAAGTTTTAATAACCAAGTCAGTTGGTTCTCTGAACTTATCAGAATAGATGATTACAAAAACTATAAATAGAGGTACTCCAATAGTTATCAGCAACGTAAGGTTGATCATGGATGTATCAAGACTTTAATTGAGGAAACAAGATTACGTCTTTTATTGAGCTCTGATCGGTTAACATCATAACTAACCTGTCTATACCAATACCAACCCCAACCGCGGGCGGCATCCCATGCTCCAGTGCAGTGATATAGTCCTCGTCAAACCCCATAGCCTCATCATCACCATCTGCTTTTGCTTTAACTTGTTCTTGAAACCTTGCTGCCTGATCATCAGGATCATTTAATTCACAGAAACCATTTGCAATTTCTTTGCCACCAATAAATAATTCAAATCTATCTGCAATAGAAGGATTTTCATTGTTCCTTCTAGACAATGGAGAAACCTCTACAGGATAATCTGTAACAAAAGTGGGTTGAATAAGATTGGATTCAACTGTCTTTTCAAAAATTTCTAATAATATCTTTCCGACTCCCCATGAGTCCTTAAAAGGTAATTTAAGAGACTGAGAATAGCTTCTAAGCTTTTCTAAGTTATTTAAATCTTCAGCACATAGCTCAGTGTTATGCTCTAACACTAAATCATTAAGGGCTTTGGTCGAGAAATTAGAAAGATCAATTTGATCGCCATCCCACTCAATCTCAGCACTATTCCCTATTGCCTTTGATGCTGACTGAATAATATTTTTTGTGAAATCAATTGTTCCATTAAATGTAGCGAACGCAGCGTAAAACTCTAGCATTGTGAACTCAGGATTATGCTTGGTCGACAAGCCCTCATTTCTAAAACTTCTATTGATCTCAAATACTTTTTCAAAACCACCTACAAGCAACCTTTTGAGGTGAAGTTCAGGTGCAATTCTTAAAAAAAGCTCTCTATCAAGAGCATTGTGTTGAGTAATAAAGGGTTTAGCAACAGCTCCTCCAGGTATCGAATGCATCATGGGTGTTTCAACTTCAAGAAAACCATCCTCAAGCATTGAGGATCTTACTGATGCAACAATTTGAGAGCGTTTAATGAAAACCGCTTTTGATGTTGGGCTGCTCATTAAATCCAAGTACCTTTGGCGATATTTAATTTCAATATCAGCTAAACCTTTGTGCTTTTCTGGCATAGGTCTAAGTGATTTGGTAATCAAAACGATTGAATGAGCCTCAATCGTAAGCTCTTCAGTTTTTGTTTTAAATAAATTACCACTAATGCCAATAATGTCGCCAAGATCCCAGGATTTAAAATTTTTATATAAATCTGGATCTAAATTATTCTTACTAATATAGGCTTGAATATCGCCAGAACCATCTCTGATAGTAACAAAGCTTGCATTACCCATTACTCTCTTGAGGACTATTCTGCCAGCAATAGATAAATCAATAATTTTTTTATCCTCAAGCGCTTCTTTGCTTAGATGACCATATAAATCATGCAATTCATTAGCTTTATGAGCAGGTATATAGTTATTTATATAGGCTATATTTTGCTCTCTAAGCTCGTCAAGCTTTCGTCGTCTCTCTTCTAATATAGAGGCCTCACCACCAATATTTGAATCACTCATTTATACTCCTTGGGTTAGACTAGCTTTAATAAAAATATCTATATCTCCGTCTAGAATTGAAGAGATATTACCACTTTCAACGTTTGTTCTTAAGTCTTTAATACGAGATTGGTCTAAAACATACGACCGAATTTGGCTGCCCCAACCAATATCAGACTTACTATCTTCTAATAACTGCTGTTCATCTTTCTGCTTTTGTAATTCAAGCTCATAGAGTTTTGATTTGAGTTGTTTGAAGGCGTTATCTTTATTTTTGTGTTGTGAGCGATCATTCTGACACTGCACAACCGTACCTGTTGGAACATGAGTCAAGCGCACTGCTGAGTCTGTTTTATTGACGTGCTGACCGCCAGCCCCTGATGCTCTGTATGTATCTATTCTCACATCAGCTGGATTTAATTCAACTTCAATTGACTCATCAATTTCTGGTGAGATAAATACAGATGCAAATGATGTATGTCTTCTGCTTCCCGAATCAAAAGGAGATTTTCTAACCAACCTATGAACGCCTGTTTCCGTTCTTAGCCAGCCATATGCATAACTTCCTTTGATCAGTAAAGATGCAGACTTTATTCCGGCGACCTCTCCAGGTGAGTGCTCAATTACCGAAACAGAAAATTCATGCTTTTCAGCCCATCTTGTATACATTCTAAGAAGCATATCAGCCCAATCTTGAGCTTCAGTTCCACCAGAGCCTGATTGAATGTCTATAAAAGCTGAGTTAGGATCCATTTTGTTAGAAAACATTCTATTAAATTCTAGGTCTTCTACACTTGAAATAAGAGCTTGGGCTTCCTCATTAATTTCATTTATAGATGCGTCATCTGATTCTTCAATTGCAATATCTAGAAAATCGAGATTATCGTTTATTGCTTCATCAACTGATAAAAAAAGATCTAAAAATTTTTCTAGATCTGCTTTTTCTTTATTTAGAGACTGTGAGAGCTCTAAATTTGACCAAGTCGACTCATCAGACAGTTTTGAATTAATATTTTCTAAAGAGCTTTGTTTTTGAGCAACGTCAAAGATGCCCCCGGAGATCATTCATGCGATCTCTGAGATCATTAAGGATTGATTTTATTTCACCTATTTCCATAAAGTTGCATTTTAATATCTTTATCGAGTCTATGAAATAGCTAATGAAATAAAGATATGCTTGCTTATGTAAATTATTTTAAAGAATTAACAATAAATTTATTGCGCTTCTCTAATCATGGGAAAAGCAGGAGGTGAGTCTTCGAATTGCACTCTACCGATTTCTACAAATCCATGCCTTTCATACAAAGCTTTGTTCTGCTCATTAGATGCTTCTAAGTAAGCCCGATCCCCTCTCTCATCAATCATCCTCAAAGCCTCTTTTAGTAAAAAGGATCCTATACCTTTTCTTTGTTGAGCTGGATCAACAGCAATGAATGGCAAGTACCATGCATCCTCTGGATGATATTTTTCAAACTCTTCAAAAAACTTTATAACCACCTCGATACGATCTGATGGAATAGAGTCAAAAGTTGGCGCTAGCACTAAATTATCAAACTCAACTCCAGGAGGGTGCCATAGAGCTGATCCATAAAAATTCACTTCTGAGTAAACTATATTATTTTCAAAAGAAATTTTTGAAAATTCTTCCATCCATATATCAAAACACCTCAGATATGAAGATGCATCAGGAAAAACCCATCTCAATAGTGCATCAGAGGCAAAGCCTAACGTTAAAACTCCCTTAACTTTATTTAAATCATCGATTGATGCTTGGACTATCTTTGGAGTATTCATAAAAAATATTTAATTATTAAGCTTAATGAAATCAGTGACTTGATTATAGTCCGCATCAAAAGAATGCAAATGCTCTTCTTTTTTAAAGAGGCCGCTTAATGCGGCAGGCAGCGAATTTATTTTTATGTTTAATTCTTCATACACTTTTGGGAACTTAGCTGGATGGGCGGTAGATAAAACAACAAAATGGTTGCTTGAATCACTTTTCCTAATAGCCTCAACAGCTGCAACAGCAGTGTGCGGATCTAAGATATAACTATTTGCCTGATACATTGCTTGGATAGTTTTTGCAGTTTCAAAATCATCAACTTTGCTTGATGAGAAAAGGTTATCTTTCCTTTGCCAAGTTTCAACATCTAGCTCTATAGGTTTAATTGGAAAGTTATCAAACATTTTTGCGCATTTAGAAGAGTCCCTGTTCAAAAACAAATCATATACCAGCCTTTCAAAATTACTTGCCACGCTAATATCCATGCTAGGAGATATAGTTTCATGAACCAATTGTTTGGAATAATCATTGCTGCTGAAGAATCGATGCAAAATATCATTATCATTTACAGCAACTGATATTTTGTTAATAGGCAGCCCCATTTTATGAGCAGAGTAACAAGCAAATACGTTGCCAAAATTTCCTGTTGGGATAGAGAAATTTAGATTGCCTTTTTTATGCAGTTGATTATAAGCATAAAAGTAATAACAAATTTGCCCGATAATTCGAGTCCAATTTATTGAATTAACTGCTAATAAATATTGATCAGTTTTCAAAAAATCACGCCGTTTGAAAGCAAGCTTTACCAAATCTTGGCAATCATCAAATGTTCCATTAATCCTTAAAGCAAATACATTCGCAGCCTTAATGGTGCTCATCTGTCTTCTTTGTACTTCAGACATATTTCCATTCGGAAGCATAATAAAGCTTTTGATTCGATCATAACTTTTGCATGCATCAATTGCAGCTGAGCCTGTATCACCAGATGTTGCACCCAACACAATTGCTGTTTTATTTTCAGACTCTAAGACCTTATTAAAAAAAGCTGCAGCAAGCTGGAGCCCAAAATCTTTAAATGCTGCAGTGGGTCCATGAAAAAGCTCAAGAATAGATACTGAATCAAATTCTCTTATACCAATCAGATCTTTGTGTTCGAAATCATGCCAAGCTGACTCAACGATGGCTATTGTTTCATCATGAGTGAAAGATGACGTCGTAAATAATGGAACAATGCATTTAGCTATATCTACAAACGATTTCTTGGATTTAATTTCATCTAAGTCAATTTCTGGCCAATAATCGGGCATAAAAAGACCCCCATCATCGGCAAGGCCTTGCATTAAAATTGATGCAAAGTCTTTCTTAGAATCTTGACCTCTAGTTGA
>CABXFE010000041.1 GCA_902511425.1 uncultured SAR86 cluster bacterium | reverse complement strand
ATAAAACTAGGCCAGCCTTAGATAAAGCAGAGATCAAAGAAAATGCAAAGTCATACAAAAAACAAGTTTTTAAGATATTAGATCCACAGCTTACTGATGTTAGATTTAATTCTGAGTGGAGTAAAAAGCTTGGTGCAGAAGGAATTATAAAGCTTGCCTCCCAATACAATTTAGCCAGAATGCTTGAGCGCGATGACTTTAATAAAAGATATAAGTCTAATCAGACTATAGCCCTTCATGAATTCTTATATCCACTGATTCAAGCCAATGACTCCATTGCACTTGAGGCTGATATAGAGCTTGGTGGCACTGATCAAAAATTCAATCTTCTCGTAGGTAGGGAGCTTCAAAGAGCGTATGGTCAAGAGCCTCAAGTAGTTATTACAGTTCCTATTCTTGAAGGGCTAGATGGAAAAAATAAAATGTCTAAATCTTTAGATAATTATGTAGGCATAGATGAGTCTGCGAACGAGATGTTTGGAAAAATTATGTCTATCTCTGATGATCTTATGTGGAGATGGTTTGAGTTGCTAAGCTTCAAAACTATTGACGAGATCAATGATCTTAAGAGTGACCAGGCTAATGGAAAAAATCCTAGAGATATAAAAATAAATCTGGCTAAAGAGCTCATTACTCGCTTTCATGATGACCAGTCAGCTATCCTTGCAGAAGAAAATTTTATAAATCAGTTTCAAAAAAAGAATATCCCTAATGAGATAGAAGAAGTATCTTTCAGCATATCAAAGAGCTCTATTCCATTAACAAATCTTTTGAAAGATTGTGGAATGACCAGCAGCACCTCAGAGGCAATGAGAATGATTAAGCAGGGAGCAGTTAGAATTGATGAACAAAAAATCACTGATACAAAACATATTATCTCTGCAGGTACTTCAGCCATCTATCAAGTGGGAAAAAGAAAATTTAAAAAAATAACTCTTTAGATTTAATAATATAATTACCAATTAACTTTATAAATATGCAGCAATTTTTATCTTCTATTAGTTTTTGTTTAAAGAACATTGGATATTTGTTTATCTTATGTCTCCCGGTCATGACTCTTGAAATAGCCTTGGTTAGCCTAATAGCTTCTTTGGATATTGAATCAAGCTCTGATACTGCTGCGCTAGAAGCAATTGGTGAAATATCTGCTCAAGTATCACTTTTGGTGATGGCATCCCTTATTCTTTCGGTCGCTTTAAGCGGCGGTTGCATGGCAGCCTTTCGTTCATTATCTACTGACGGGCTGATGAGTCCATATCAAGCTCTTTTTTCTGGTTTGAAGAAATTTTTTCCGCTTCTTTGGTCTAATATTTTGCACTCCATAGCATATGGAGTTGGATTTTTGATGTTAATTCTGCCTGGATTTTATTTGTATGGCCGCCTCGGATTATTTCCATTATTTATAATGTTTGAAGGCAAGGGTGTGATGGATTCTTTTGGAGAGTCATGGAATTTAACTGAAGAATTTGCAACAAAACTATTTACCCTTACTGCAATTTTTATGAGCATTCAGCTCAGCTTTGGGTTTTTAGGAGGCATGATCGGCTTTGATGGAATGTTGTGGTTTTTAATTGCATCAACTCTAGTAAAATATGGGACATTAATGCCTCTATTTTATTTATTTTTTAGTTTGTATGAGTCTGTTAAAAATAAATCGCAATTAGGAAGCTAAACAACATGAAAATATTAGTAATGGGATTACCCGGAAGTGGCAAAACCTATCTTACCCAAAGGCTAGTGCCCTTATTAAATGCCGCATGGTATAACGCTGATCAAGTAAGAAAGATGTCCAATGACTGGGATTTTTCTGATGAAGGCAGAAAAAGACAGTCTATGAGAATGAAGGCTTTTGCAGATTTTGAAAAATCGCATGGCAGATATGTTGTCTGTGACTTCGTATGCCCAACTAAAGAAACTCGAGAAAATTTTGATGCCGATCTTGTAATTTGGATGGACACAATTACAGAAGGAAGATACGAGGATACTAATAAGCTTTTTCAGAATCCTGATAGAGTTGATTTTCATATCACTGAGTGGAATGAACACAATCATGATGATATCGCCAAGGAGATTTTAAAAAATGTTTGATTGGAAAAAACCAACTGTGCAGATGTTAGGAAGATGGCAGCCTTGGCATGATGGCCACCAAGCACTATTTAAAAGATGCATTGCTAAAACAGGCCAGGTGGCAATTCAAGTTCGAGATGTACAAGGTGCATCCGGAGGAGACGGTCAGGATGATAATCCTTTTGATTGGGATGAGGTGTGTAAAAATATCGAAGCAGGACTTTTGAAGGACGGCTTCAAAAGGGGGCAAGAGTATGAAATTATGCTTGTGCCCAACATTGTTAATATTACTTACGGTCGAGGAGTTGGATACACATTCGAAGAAGAAGTATTTGACAGTTCAGTAACTGAGATAAGTGCTACAAAAATCCGCCAAAAACTTAGAGAAGAGGGCAAGCTGGATTAATGCATTGCTTGGTTTCCCAAGATCATTGTTTAGTTTATAATCGCTTTTCCCAATTTATTGGGTCTGTAGCTCAGCTTGGTTAGAGCGCACCCCTGATAAGGGTGAGGTCGGTGGTTCGAGTCCACCCAGACCCACCATTTTACATTTTAAAACCCTTCATTCTTCTTAAGGACATATCTTTTTTAGCAAATCTTTAATAATATAGAAAGCAACTGCAAAGGGGTGGCAATTAGCCTGAGATCAACTTTGAAACTCTTTGAACCTGATCCATACAATAATGGCGGAGGAATTGCATGCATATCTATAAAAGTATTTCTTTTTCACTTCTTTTGATCTTGATGAGCTCAGATTTATCATCTGATGAGATTGAAGAAATAATTGTAAAGGGTAATTGGCGTGAAGCTGTTGCGCTTCAAGAAAGTTCTAGCATTGTTATTCTAAATCAAAAAATTCTTGAATCTCAATCAATTAAACATTTTGAAAACCTATCATATTTAGTTCCAAACCTTAATTTTGCTGCCAGTGACTCTAGGGCTAGGCATTTTCAAATCAGAGGTATTGGTGAGAGATCTGGATATGAAAGAACCCCAAATTCTGCAGTAGGATTTTTAATAGACGACATTGATTACTCTGGTCAAGGCGGTATTGCAACAACTTTTGACATAGATCAAGTCGAAGTTCATCGAGGCCCTCAAGGTTCGAGAATTGGATCAAATGCTTTGGCTGGCTTAATCTATATCAAAACAAAAGAGCCTACTAAAGATTTTGAGGGAATAGGCGAGGTTACCTCAGGAACTTTTGGTACCTTGAATGCTGGGCTTGCTTTTGGAGGACCAACCGCCTTAAGTGAAAGTCTTTCGTATAGGCTTACTTTGAGAAAAGATTACTCGGATGGGTTTAGAAAGAACTTATATTCAGGCAAATCAAATACATCAAAAAAAGATGAAAGCACATTTCGTTTAAAAATGAATTGGGAAATTGATGATGAAACAATAATTAAGTTTCTTATTACACAAATAGACTTAGATGACCCTGCAGATATTTGGACAATTGATGGAAGCTTGAACACGCTTTCTGACAGACCTGGAATGGATTCTCAAAAGACAAATGCGTATGGAATAAAAATCTTTCATCAGCTAGATGGAAAAGAGTTTCAAAGCTTAAGCAGTATGACCGATTCAGATATTGTTATTAGTTACGATGCTGATTGGGGGAACCCATTATCTCATGCACCATATATTTATGATTATTTTTCAGAAACCATAAGAAATAGAAAGACTATTGCTCAGGAGTTTAGATTGGTTTCAGATTTAGCTGATTTTGATTTAAATAAAAAGACTGAATGGGTTCTTGGCATCAGTTACTTTGATGTTACCGAGGGCAATTTAAAAAAAAGATGATGGGGTATATGGGGATCCGTCCGATCCCTTCGGCCCTTATTTCAGTGAATCTATATTTTCTAGCAAATTTTCATCTGAAAGTTTCTCACTTTTTGGAAATTTAGATTACTTTATAAATAAATCTTTAAAGTTTTCAATTGGCGCTCGATGGGAAAATTATGAATCACAATATGTAGATTCATTGGGTGAGCTATTTAACCCTTCAGACAAAATGTCTGGAGGAAAAATTTCAATTAATAAAAATTTAAATGATAGTTCTAATATCTTTATGAGCATTGCAAGAGGTTTTAATCAAGGAGGATTTAACCTTAACCTTGGCCTAGCACCAGAATCTAACAATAATAACTTATATTATGATCCTGAATTTTTAACGAATTACGAAATTGGATTTAATTCTCAGCTCTTTAACAAGATCATGAATGTTTCAGCTGTAATTTTTTATTCTGATAGAGATGATCAGCAAGTCTTAATCTCTACCCAAGTTGATCCAATGGATCCAAATACCTTCTCTTTTCTAACTCAGAATGCCGCAGAAGGAATAAATAAAGGAGTAGAGCTTAATCTTGATATGGAGCTATCCGAGTCTGTATATTTCTTTTCAAGATTTGGCCTGCTGCAAACAGATATAAATAATTGGAAGTCTAGACCTGATTTGGAAGGCAGAGCTCAAGCGCATGCACCTAAAAAAAGTTTCGCATTAGGAATGATTTGGTCTATAACAGATAGAGCATCTTTATCAATCGATTTAGTTGGCAAAAGCAGCTTTTATTATTCTGATTCTCATGATAATCAATCTAGCTCATATTCATTAACAAATATAAATTATGATTATTCAATTGGACGCTGGACATACTCTATTTGGGCTCGAAATGTTTTTGATGAATATTATTCGGTTCGTGGTTTTTATTTTGGAAATGAAGCTCCTGATTTCCAGGACACTCTTTACGAGCGACATGGTGATCCAAGGCATTTAGGTTTTACAGCGAGATATGATTTTTAATTATATTTTTCAGAATTGGATCGAAATTACAGCGGTAGTTCTTGCAATCTTATATCTTATCTTAGCAATCAAACAGAATATTTTATGTTGGGTCTGCGGAGTTATTAGCTCAGTTTTATACTTTTTTATTATGCGTACAGCAGGATTGTACATGGAGGCATATTTGCAAATTTTTTATGTCTTTATGGGTTTTTACGGTTGGTCACAATGGAAAACAAAGACAAGCAATACTTCAAACTTTGTAGTTAATACTTGGAATAAATCACAACATTTGTTTGCAACCTCTATGGTTTTAATACTTTCTATTATTTCAGCAATAATGCTCAGATTTTTTACTGATGCAGCTCTGCCATTTTTAGATGCATTGGTTACTTGGGGAGCGGTTGTGGCAACTTACATGGTCGCAAAAAAATTACTTGAAAATTGGATATATTGGCTTGTTGTTGATTCAATCTCAATTTTTTTATTTATTTCAAGAGGCCTTTTTCCGACTGCATTTTTATTTGGAATTTACATAATAATTATAATTTACGGTTACCGCTCATGGAGCAAAAAACTTCAAGAGGATAATGCGCTCAGTACTTGAGAGAATTGAGTCAGTGCCTGGAAATTGCACTTTAGGCAAAGAACTATCTGCAAGCCCAATCACAAAAATTTATTTATGTGTCTTTAACAATATAAGATCAATCATTAGATTTGATCTTGAAGCAGCTTCATACTTAGCTCTTGATAGACTAAATGAAGTTAGCATACTCCAAAGCATTAATCATTTGCACCTCGCACCAGAAATTCTCTATTCTGATGCTGAAGCAGGTATTTCGATTTGGAAGTACA
>CABXFE010000040.1 GCA_902511425.1 uncultured SAR86 cluster bacterium | reverse complement strand
GGCGCAAATTATACTGCACGATATGAGAGAAAAACAGCATGAACCTATAGCATTTGAGCTAGCTCAATCTGTAAAAATACAGAATCAAAAGATTCTGTACCTTTGCGATTCAGATAAAGAGGCTAGATTGATAAAAAATGAACTGCTGTTGTTCATGAATGATGATGAAATTGGATATTATCCTGAAAGGGAAATCCTTCCATATGATAGATTTTCTACAGCAGATTCAATCATTCAACAAAGAATTAAATTGTTAAATGCTGACAAGACAAAGATCAAAATCATAATTACTAGCTGCATCAATTTATTTGAAAAATTACCATCAAAGAATTTTTTTATATCAAGGAAAATCTTCAAAATAGGTGACACATTAACAATCAAAGATTTAACAACTAGCTTAGAAATACTTAAATACGAACGAGTAGATAAAGTAAGTTCGATCAATCAATACACAGTTAGAGGGGGTGTTGTTGATTTTTATTCTGGATTTCAGCTTAACCCTATAAGAGTAGATTTTTTTGGAGATCAAATTGATGAAATAAGAGAATTTGATCCAAAAACGCAGAACATGACAAGCAAATTATCTGAGTTTAAATTATATGCTGGCTCAGAAATTAATCTGGATGAAGATTCAATTGGTAATTTTAAATTTGCATGGAGAAATTATTTTCAGAGCCATGATGAAAGACATTGTGAAATATTCCAAAGCTTAGCCTCGGGGAAATATCCTGAGGGATATGAAATCTACAATCCACTTATCCAGGAAGGCAACTCTAATTTAATTGATTACTTTTCTGAATTTAATCTGATTGTATGTGAACGTATTGACCAATCTTTAAGTTCTTACAAAGCTTTTGTTGAGGAAAGATACATAGAAGAATCGATTGATTCAACAAGACCTGTATTAAAACCACATGACTATATCTTTACAATCAAAGATTTACAGTTATACATAGAAACAGCAAAGAAAATAGTTGTTACTAATAATAATTCAATTATTAATAACTCACTACAAAAAGAAACCCAATTAAAAATTTTGATCGAAAAGCAAATTAATGGAGAGATTGATACTCTTTTAATTACTTCAACCGAGCAAACTAAATTAGATCAAATTAATAAACAATACAAAACACAAATTGTCTCGATACCATTAAGCCCTAACAAGGGGATATACAGCTGCATTCATCTTCCCTCTCGATCATTTGTTAGCAGAGATGAAAAGCTTGTTCATTTAAATTTAGATAGAACTGCAAATTCTAAAATGCTAGATGCAAAACCTACCTCTGTAACCCAAGAGTCACTTATTAAAAAATTTGAGAACCCATTTCATGATGAGGAACTGGTTATTCATGTTGATTATGGTGTGGGAATTTATAAAGGTTTAGAGCTCTTAATAACTAATTCCAGCGAAGAAGAATACATACGAATTGAATACCTAGAAAACGAAATTTTATATGTTCCAATTAGACAAGCCTATTTGGTCTCTAAATTTCAAGTCTCACAAACACACGGTGTCCGTCTTGACTCTTTGTCTTCTGCAAAATGGAAAGTTAAAAAAGAAAAAGCGAAAATTAAAGCCCAAGATCATGCCGCTGAGTTACTGGATATTGAATCAAGACGATCAATGGCAACATCTTACCAATTAACCTGTGAAGAGAATGCCTATCAAGCATTTGATAAAGATTTTCCCTATGTCCTAACAACCGATCAAGTTAATTGCATAAAAGATATTCTAAAAGATCTGGCTTTAATTAAACCAATGAATAGGGTTATATGTGGCGATGTTGGCTTCGGTAAAACTGAAGTTGCGATGCGTGGAGCATTTGTCGCAGTGCATGCAAAGAAACAAGTAATGGTTCTTGCACCCAGCACTGTCTTGGCCAAACAACATTTAGAAAGCTTCACAAAAAGATTTGTTAACTTCCCAGTAAATATTGACCTTTTAACTAGGCATACATCTCCAAAAAATAAAATAAAGATTTACGATAATTTTAAGCGTGGAAAAATTGATATCTTAATAGGTACTCATGCGTTATTAAATAATGATATTACTCTAGACAATGTTGGACTTTTGGTCATTGACGAAGAGCATAGATTTGGAATTAAGCAAAAAGAAATAATTAAATCTAGGCAATCAACAACACATATTTTATATATGTCTGCTACTCCAATCCCAAGAACCTTAAATCTTGTCTATTCAGGATTAAAGGATTTTTCTTATTTGTATACCCCGCCTTTAGAAAGACTGAGTGTAAAAACTTTTTTAAACACACAAAATCAACAAATTATTAAAAATGCAGTTGATAGAGAATTAGCCCGTGGCGGCCAAGTTTTCTTAGTTCAGAATGACATATCTAAAATGGATAGCCTTAAAAAACAAATTTCAGATCTAGTGCCTGAAGCGAATATCGATATTGCTCACGGAAAACTCACTAAAAAAGATATTACAAAGACGATGAATGGCTTTAATTCAAATTCAATAGATATTCTTATATGCACGACCATAGTTGAGATGGGATTAGATATCCCTAATGCAAATACAATCATTGTTATTGATGCACATAATTTTGGACTTTCACAATTACACCAATTGAGAGGTCGAGTAGGCAGATCGATGCGCCAAGCCTACTGCTATCTATTAATCCCAACCCCTGATCTAAAAAAAGCCCCTAAAGCAAAACTTGATTCATTGGTTAAATATTCAGATCTTGGATCTGGCTACTTTATAGCTCAAGAAGATCTAGAAATTAGAGGTGCTGGAGATTTCCTAGGTGTTAAGCAAAGCGGTCATATTGAAGCCATAGGTCTTAGCATGTATCTCTCGATGTTGAAAAGTGCTGTTAATGATCTGAAGGGGAATGAACAAGAAAAGATATTAGATACTGAAATAAACTTTAATGATCGAGCCCTAATTCCTGATTCTTATTTGCCAGTTGCAAACGAAAGGTTAAAAATTTATCGATCTTTAAACGATGCTAAAAACAATGAAGAAGTTAATAAGATTCTAGAAGATCTAAAAGATCGATGTGGCAAACCAAGTGATGATTTATTGAATCTAATTGAAAGTTCAAAGCTTCGAATACTTGCTAATAAAGTAGGCATTAAAAAAATCTATTCTAATCAAGAAAAGGCAATGATTACTTTTAATGATAATTTAAGCGATCAAGTTTATAAAAAATTAATTGGATTGATTCAAACTGGATCAGCTAAGATAAAACTGGATAATGAAAATAAAATAACTCTTGATGTATCTGAAAATAATAATAAAAGAATTGCCGTTGCAGGGTTACTGAATGAACTCGTTTAGATTGTTAATAACATTATTTATTTTTAGCTTGAGCTCTATTGCTGAAAGTAAGAGCCAAGAAGAATATATGATTGAGGTAATTATCTTTGAGCAGCTTGAAATAATAGGTGATGAACGACTAGAACCAAAAGATTTAAACTTAATAAACCTTGATACCATCGCTTTATTGGATAAGCCTGATATTGCTTTAAATGAAAAAATAATTCTTCGATCTTTTGATTTCGATGAAACTGACTTAATGATTGATCAGCTAATCGTTAATAAAAATAAGAATGAAAAAATACAAGAAATTGATCCCCCAATATCGAGGAAGAAAATAAATGAAAGCAAATGGTATGAGAGACAACAAAATCTTAACCAGCTCGATAATATTTATCGCAGACTTGATCGAAGAAAAGAGTATCGAATCCTGCATAAACTTTCATGGATGCAGCCTGCACTTGGAAAAGATGAGTCACCTTTTGTACATGAGATATTTGGTGATAATGGGTTCTTAATTAAGCTCTATCAAAGTAGATACTTGCATCTTGATGTAATTGCTTATCTTGAAGGCAATCTTAGAACAGACAACAATTCAGATTTGATAAAAGAAATAAAATTTGATGCTTTAAAAAACTCTATTCCTGATAATGTTACTAATTATGAAATAGAGATTAGCGACAAGATAAAAAACTCCAATGAAATCTATGAACCTAACCAAGAAATAACTCAAGCTAATACTGATCAAATCAAAACTATAGAAGTTGGTAAAGTAAAATATTTATTAGATGAAGAAAGAAGGATTTTTAAAAACGAATTTCATTATTTTGATCACCCGAAGATCGGGGTTATCATTTCAGTTTATGACTCATCTTTATAAAATGCGTTTTCATCGAGACTATGATCTGTCATATCTTTAACACCGGCTAATTCTGGCAAGGTTTCTAAGAGAGTTTTTTCTATACCATCTTTCAATGTAACGTCAACCATTCCACAACCCTGACACCCTCCTCCAAATTGAAGAATGGCATACATATCATCCGTAATTTCTAATAAACTAACCACGCCTCCGTGGGATTCAAGCATAGGATTTATTTCGTTGTAAATAACATAATTCACCCTATCTTCTAAGGGACTATCAGGCGAAATATTTGGCAGTCTTGCATTTGGAGCTTTGATTGTTAGTTGGCCACCAAAATTATCAACATCATAGTTAACCTCTGCATCAACAAGAAAAGGAATACTTCGCTCTTCTACATACACAGACAGTTTTTGCAGTGAGATTAATGTGTCGGATGGAACAATCTCATCAGGCTTGCAATAAGCCAAGCAAGTTTCAGCATTTGGGGTGCCGGGATCAGAGATAAAAACTCTTACAGCTGTACCAGGTTCATTTTTTTCATCTATTAACTTAGATAGATAATCTTCGGCAGTATTAGTAATTGTGATAATCTTGCTTGTCATAATATGTGGCTCAAAAGAATATTAGCTTCGTTAATGGGTGTTCGCACCTCGAAAGATTTAGAGAATGATCTAAGTAACCTCAGCATTCCTAAATTTATTTTTCTGTTTATAACCTTAAATGTAGTTTTTATAAGTCTTATTATACTCGCAATTAATTTGATATGAATAAGTTGTCTAAATTCTGTAACGAACTAAGAAACCATACTGATATTAAACCTGAGATTTATTTATCACCAGCAACTAGTTACAGAGCTAGAGCCGAGTTTGGTTTCAGTAAGAACCACTTCACAATGGTGGCAGATAAGCAAAAGATATACATGGATCAGTCATCAATTCCTCATCCGTCTATTCAACAGTTAATGCCAAAGTTGTTATCTAAAATTAACGAATCTGAGATTATTAAAAAAAAATTGTTTCAGGTAAATTTTAGAACTTCGGGAACAAAAGTTTTGGCTACACTGATCTACCATAAATTACTTGAAGAAGAGTGGATTCAAGCTGCAAAGCATTTACAAAGTAGCCTAGAAAACATTTCCATTACAGGAAGAAGTAAAAAACAAAAAATAGTAATTGGCGAAGAAGATTTAGAAGTGCTCTGCAATTACGATAACTCTAGTTTTAAGATTCTGCAAAATGATTTAGCTTTTTTTCAGCCTAATTTTTATCTTTACTCTTTAATGATAACGTTCATTACCAAGCAACTTAAGAATCCTAAGGATTTGCTGGAGCTATATTGTGGATGTGGTGGCTTTACTATTCCATTGGCATCTAAATTTAATAACGTTTTTGCTACTGAAAGTAACCGTCATTCAATTAGACTTTTAAAGGAATCTATCAAATTAAATAATCTTTCCAATATAGAAACAGCAAGACTCTCTGATGATGAAACAGCATCTGCACTTGCTAATGAACGGCCATTTAGAAGATTGAAAAATATTGATCTGCAATCCTATGAATTCAGTCATATTTTAGTGGATCCACCTCGTGCTG
>CABXFE010000039.1 GCA_902511425.1 uncultured SAR86 cluster bacterium | reverse complement strand
TAATAGGGTTTTCATTTGGATTGCCTTTTTTTATGGCCATGAAAGTATTGGTTCCAGCATTTTTTTCTAGGCAAAATACTAAAACTCCCATGTTGATTGCATTGTTAAGCTTATTGATAAATATATTTTTGAACTATCTACTTGCATTTTATTTTGCTTTAGGACATCTTGGCTTAGCAATTGCAAGTTCTATTTCTGCAATAGTCAGTGTAATAATTTTAAGCCTAATTCTAAAAAAAGATGGGTTGATTTCTTTTTCTGGAATTTTAAGTGCTTTTTCCTTAAAAGTGTTAATAGCTAGCATTGCTTTAATATCTTTTTTATTTACTTTTAATCAATATTTTAATTTTGAATTATTGAGTCAAACTCACAGGCTTTTGCATCTTATTATTGCTCTCATGGGCTCATTAATAATTTACTTTGGAGTCAGTTTTTTACTAGGCGTTAGGTCAGCAGATTTTAAATAATGTACTTAATTAGAGGAATTGGAAACATAGAAACTTTTAATAGGAAGTTTCCAAATCAGTCAATGAGTGGGACCATTGGTAATTTTGATGGTTTGCATCTTGGACATCAGGCAATACTTAATCAGGTAAAAGACAAGGCAAGAGAAAGCTCAAGCGCATCTTTGGTATTTTTTACAGAGCCGCATGCATCAGAGTATTTTGCAGCTAAAGATAAAAATTCTTCAGCGCCCCCAAGAATTTGCCCTTGGAGAGAAAAAGTAAAATTGCTAAAAAATTTTGGTATAGACTTTGCATTTTTTCTTCAATTTAATAAATCCTTAAAAACAATGACTCCACAGAGTTTTCTTGATGATGTTCTGGCTCAACTTAACTTAAAACATTTAATCATTGGGGATGATTTTAGATTCGGAGCAGAGCGAGCTGGTGACTTTCAGCTATTAAAAAATTGGGGCAAGAGCAACGGAACAGAAGTAATTGCCAACAAAACAGTCTCAAGAGATGGTTTAAGGATAAGCTCCACAAGAATACGAGAGGCCCTGTTGCAGAGCAAGTTTGAACTGGCGGCACAATTACTTGGGCGTCCATATACGTTTTCTGGGAAAGTTGTTTATGGAAAGCAATTAGGTAGAACTATTGGCGTGCCTACGGCAAATCTTTGGATACCAAAACAAAGACTTCCTATAGCTGGCGTTTATGCAGTTAAGTGTTCTTTGGCGGGAGAGTCATTCAATGGAATTGCAAATATGGGTACCAGACCGACAGTAGATGGATCTAAACCTGTTCTCGAAATTCATATATTTAATTTCAGTGAGTCTATATATGGTCAAAGATTGACTGTAGAATTCAAAAATAAACTTCGTGATGAGAAGAAATTTGATAATATTGATCTTTTAAAAGAACAAATTCTTCAAGACATATCTCAAGCTAAAGAAATACTGGAATAATTCTCTATGAGCAAAGAATATCGGGATACTTTAAATCTCCCTGAAACTGATTTATCGATGAAAGCTGGCTTGCCAAAAAAAGAGCCAGAAATATTAGAATTTTGGAACTCCATTCAGCTCTATCAAAAAATTAGAGAGCAAAATGCTGGCAAGGAAAAGTTTATTCTTCATGACGGACCTCCATATGCTAATGGAGATATTCATTTAGGTCATGCCGTTAATAAAACTCTTAAAGACATTACAATAAAATTTCAAAGCATGCTTGGCAAAGATGCACCATATGTTCCTGGTTGGGATTGTCATGGTTTGCCCATTGAATTGAATGTTGAAAAAAAACATGGAAAGGGCAGTGATCTTGTTAGAGATAAAAAATCATTCATTAAAGCTTGCAGAGAATATGCGCAATCTCAGGTTGATAAGCAAAGAAAAGATTTTATTCGATTGGGGGTATTGGGTGATTGGGAGAATCCATATCTATCATTAAATAAAAGTTTTGAGGCAGATACTGTTCGCGCATTGGGAAGAATTATTGCTAATGGACATCTTGAGCAAGGAGAAAAACCTGTCCATTTTTGCATGGATTGCAGATCAGCTTTAGCTGAAGCTGAAGTAGAGTATCTGGATAAGCAATCCCATTCTATTGATGTGAAGTTTAAAGTGTTACCTAAATCTATTGAGTCGCTTTGTGCAACATTTCAAGTTGATAAAGTTGAAGAAGTATATTTCGTGATCTGGACAACAACTCCATGGACCATCCCATCAAATGTTGCTGTATGTATCAATGAAGATATTGAGTATGTTTTTGTAAGAGGAGATAAAGACAATTTTATTATTGCAAAAGAGCTAGTAGATGAATGCTCTGATAGATGGGATATAGAGTTAGAGATTCTTGGATCAGTTTTAGGAAAAGAAATTACTAAGATCGTAATGGCTCATCCTTTATATGAAAGGGAATCACAGTTATTACACGGCGATCATGTTACCACTGAAAGTGGAACAGGTTGTGTGCATACTGCTCCAGCGCATGGGCTAGATGATTACTTTATTTGTATAAAGAATGATCTTGAATCAGTAAAAGCTTTGGATAATCGAGGCATTTTTAAAGAAGAATACGGACCATTAAGCGGCTTAAGTACCAAGAAAGGAGATCCGATCGTTATAGAATTATTACAGGACAAGAACGCATTACTTGCTCATCAACAATATGATCATTCATATCCGCATTGTTGGAGGCATAAATCACCGGTCATTTTTATGTCAACCCCACAATGGTTTATCTCAATGAAGAGATCTGGTCTCAGTGATGGAGCAGTGAACGCAGTTAAAGATGTTAATTGGGAGCCCAGCTGGGGAGAGGAACGCATTCTTTCAATGCTTAAGGATCGCCCTGATTGGTGTATTTCGAGACAGCGAAATTGGGGCGTTCCAATTACATTAATTATACATAATGAAACAGGCGAGATTCATCCCAAACAGAATCTGCTCTTCAATCACATTGCAGATGTTATTGAGAAAGAGGGTATCGAGGGTTGGGATAATTTAAGCCTTGATTCCTTGATTGATGACGCCGAGTCCTATTCCAAGGTTTTTGATACCCTGGATGTTTGGTTTGATTCAGGAGTAACTCACATGTGTGTTTTAGATAAGTTATATGGTGCAGATGTTGTTGCAGATCTTTATTTAGAGGGATCAGATCAGCATAGGGGCTGGTTTCAATCGTCCTTACTGACTGGCATTGCAACAAATGGCATGGCTCCTTACCGCTCAGTTCTTACTCATGGATTCGTAGTTGATGATGAAGGCAGAAAACAGTCAAAGTCTTTAGGTAATACCATTTCACCTCAAAAAATTTGGGATACATTGGGCGCTGATATTCTAAGATTGTGGATCGCATCAACTGATTTTAGAAGTGAAATGGTTGCTTCTGATGAGATATTCAAGAGGGTTTCAGACCAATACAGAAGAATACGAAATACTTTTAGGTTTTTATTGGGAAATATCAATGACTTTGATGCAAATAAGGATTCTATTGACTTAAATAATTTACTTGAACTTGATAAATGGGTCTTGCATGAACTTGCTCTTTTGCAAGAGGATGTAAAAGAATTATATAAAGCATATTCATATCATCAAGTCATTCAGAGAATACATAATTTTTGCGTGAATCAATTGGGTGGCATTTATCTAGATATCATCAAAGACAGGCAATACACCACTCAACAAGATTCTGAAATAAGAAGATCTGCTCAAACTGCAATGCAATTGATTGTAAATCAACTCGTCGTATTAATCTCGCCCGTTTTATCATTTACAGCTGAGGAAATTTGGCAAGGCAATGATTTTCTTTTGGCAGAGGCAGACTCAGTATTTTTAACAACCTTAAAAGATTTAGAAAGTTTTAATAGTGATCTTTCAAATGCAGATTGGAGGAGAATGCTGGAAATCAAAGAAGAAGTTAATCAAAGAATTGAAGAGTCTAGAGCTGATGGAGTTATAAAGGGCTCATTGGATGCATCAATTGAGTTAATTCTTAATGCTGATGATTTCAACTTAGCGAATAAGTTTGAATTAGAACTGCATTTCTTTTTAATAGTTTCTGAGTGCATCCTATTGCAAGGAGATGCTTTAAAAATATCTGTATCTAAATCATCTGCGGAAAAATGTGTGAGATGTTGGCACAGAAATAAATCAGTTGGTTCTGATAACAAACATCCAGAATTATGCAATAGGTGTGTAGAAAATCTAGATGGTCCAGGAGAGGATAGAAGATTTGCTTAGCATCAAACAAGGCTATCTTGTTATATTTTTCTTAATTGTAATTGACTTAGTATCAAAATTTGTTGCTGAAGAAAACTTAGTTTTTGGAAAGGCAATCCCGCTGATACCAATATTAGATTTATTGCTTGTATTCAATTCGGGCATAGCTTTTAGTATTTTTGATTTTAATAATAATGTATTTAGTTTTGGTTTATCTATCTTTGGGTTGATGATTGTTGTCTATCTTCATTCACTGTATAAAAGCGAAGAATCCTCTATTAATCGTCTTTCTTTGATCTTGATTATTGCTGGAGCGCTTGGAAATATTATTGATAGATTGCCCGATGGGGTGGTAACCGATTTTTTATTTTTTCATATTGGCAATACTTCATTTTTTATTTTTAATTTCGCTGATGCTTTTATTTCAATTGGCGCGGCTTTATTTTTTTTGACGGAGTTTAAAAAATTTCTTCAAAAAGGATCACGATGAAAACTAAAGTTCTATTGGCAAACCCAAGAGGATTTTGTGCTGGAGTAGATCGAGCCATTGATATCGTCAATCAAGCCTTAAAAAAATTTGGACCACCTATCTATGTTCGTCATGAAGTTGTGCACAACAAGACTGTAGTTGAAGAATTAAAGTCCAAGGGTGTTATATTTGTCGATGAGCTTAGCGAAGTCCCTCAATCATCTCATGTTATTTTTAGTGCTCACGGGGTGTCTGAAAAGGTTGAAAAAGAAGCTGAAGAATTTAAATTACTTTCTTTCGATGCGACATGTCCCTTAGTTACTAAGGTTCACAGTGAGGTTCAACGTCATGTCAGGGCCGGCAGAGATATTATTTTAATTGGCCATGAGGGACATCCTGAAGTTGAGGGAACACTTGGAAGACACAATCCCATCGACTCAAATAGCAAAATTTATTTAGTTCAAGATGAGGAAGAAGCCAGATCATTAACTGTTTCTCAGCCTGAAAATCTTGCATATGTTACACAAACCACCCTTAGCCTTGATGATACTATCGCTATAGTAAAAATCTTATATCAACTATTTCCTAAAATTCTTAAACCAAAAAGCGATGATATTTGTTATGCAACTCAAAATAGACAAGATGCAGTTAAGCAACTTGCTCTTGAAAGTGAGTTTATTGTTGTTATTGGCTCAAGAAATAGCTCTAACTCCAACCGTTTAAAAGAGCTAGCGGAGAAGTGTGGCGCAAGCTCTGTCTTGATAGATGGTGCTGAGGAGCTTGATTTTGAATCTTTGTCGAAATATAAAAGTATTGGTATAACGGCCGGAGCATCTGCACCAGAATCAATTGTTCAGAGTGTTGTTCAAGCAATTAGCCTTGAGTTAAATACAGTTGCAGAAGAGTTAGGCGAAAATAAAGAAAATATATATTTTAGACTGCCGCCTGAGTTACGCTGATTTAAAAGATAAAAAAATTTTATGTCTTAAATATCATCCATTACACTGTTTCTATGTCTAGAGGAAAAATATGATCTCTCAAGATGGCATTATTGATGTTGCAGAATTTTGTCCATCTCCAAATTTTGATGAAAGACCAAATAATACTGCAATTGATTTAATTGTAATACACGCTATAAGCCTTCCAGCAGGTCGCTATAACACTCACTTAATTAAAGATCTATTTTTAAACTGCTTAGATCCAGGCAAAGATGAGTTTTTAGAATCTATTAAGGATTTAAAAGTGTCATCCCATTTCTTAATTACGCGTACAGGAAAATTAATTCAGTTTGTGCCTACAGACAAGAGAGCATGGCATGCTGGTGTTTCTGCTTACAAAGACAGAGAAAACTGCAACGACTTCTCTATTGGTATTGAGTTAGAGGGTTGCGATGATGAGGAGTTTGAGCAGCTTCAATATTTCTCTTTGTCTAGGCTGATTAATTTTTTATCTATCGAGTTAAAAATTAATAAACAAAATATTGTTGGTCATGCTGACATAGCTCCAGGTAGAAAAACAGACCCAGGACCATTATTCGACTGGACTTTATTACAATCAATG
>CABXFE010000038.1 GCA_902511425.1 uncultured SAR86 cluster bacterium | reverse complement strand
TGGCATATTTTCTAGTAATAAAAAGTTTTTAGGCGCATGAAATTATCAGAAAGCAGAGTAATAAGCTAGCTTTTTTTAAAATTATTTAGCACTTCCTTATATGATTCTTGAGTTAGTCTTGGTCCAAATGTTTCTACAACCTTTGAGGCTCCATAATTTGCAAATTCTGCACAAGACTTTAAATCATTGTCTTGCAGTAACGCGTACATGAAGCTTCCTGCAAACATATCTCCAGCTCCATTAGTATCTACGGGCTCGATATTAGCTTTGGGCGTATGAATTATTTCTTCACTAGTAATTACCGTGCTTCCTTTTTCCCCCATTGTAATTATCGATGTATAGGATTTTTCTTGCAGTTTCACAAATGCTTCTTCAATATTTTCCGCATCAACAAATGCCATTGCTTCGTCATCATTTCCAAAAATATAGTCCAAGCCAAAAGACTCCATTTCAAGAAATTTTTCTTTAAATCCCATGACAATCCCAGGATCAGATAACGAGAAGGCTATTTTTACATCAGGGAAGCCTTTAAGATGATTAAGAGCTTGTAAGGTAACTTTATAATTCTCTTCACTAGTTACCATATATCCCTCAATATAGAAAATTTTAGAATTTGCTATTTGATCTAAATCTAGGTCATTTTCATCCATTAACGAACTAACATTAAGTGCGGTGGTCATTGTTCTTTTAGCGTCTGGAGTGACAAGGATCAGACATTTTCCAGTTGGAATCTTATTAGCAGATGCCATATTTCCTTTATGACCAACCCCAGCCTCTTTAAGACTTTCAAGATATCTGACTCCATCTTGATCATCAGAAACTTTACAGGTATGAAAGCACTTAGCACCAAAACTTGCTGCTGCAACAAGACTGTTAGTTGCGGATCCGCCACAATCTGAAACAGTATCTGCCCCAGATTCAATCAGTCTTTCAATAATTGGTGAATGTTCCTCAGCACTGGATAAAGTCATTTGATCTATTTCCAGACCAAGCTCTTGTATAAGGCTATGCTCAACTTTAAAAACAGTGTCCACGAGAGCGTTGCCGATTGCGCTAATATCATTTTTCATTTTTATAATTCCTTGATTGCTTTTTCAATCTTTATTTTTGTTTGATCAATTATTGACTGATCATGGGTAGAGGATATGAATCCAGCCTCATACTTTGATGGTGCAAAATATATTCCTTGATTTAAAGTGGCATAAAAGAACTTTTTGAACATATCATCATCACTTTTTACAACATCTTCAAAATTATTAGGCAAGCTTTCACTAAAGAAAAAACCAAACATGCCCCCAATAGAAGAAGTTGAAAAGGGTATCCCTTTGGCATTCATAAGATTTTTTGTGTGAGTCATTATGTCTGAAGAAGCTTTTTCTAATTCATTAAATGGATTGATGTTGATCAAGGCATCTAACAAAGCAATCCCAGCGCTCATAGCTAGCGGATTTCCTGACAATGTTCCTGCTTGATATATAGGTCCTATTGGAGCAAGTTGGTTCATAATAACTTGCTTGCCCCCAAAGGCACCAACGGGCAGACCTCCACCAATTACTTTCCCAAGAGCGGTTAAATCAGGTTGGATTTTATATATTGCTTGCGCACCTCCAAGATTCACCCTAAAACCCGACATGACTTCGTCAAATATTAGAAGAGAGCCATGGGCGTCACACAATTCTCGCAAGGCATTAAGGAATGATGGATTTCCTGGAATGAATCCCATATTACCAGCAATGGGCTCTACAATAATTGCAGCAAGATCGTCACTTACTTCATTAATAACTTCTGATAGAGCTTCAACATCATTATAAGGACAGCTGTATGTTAGGGCTGCTAACTCCTTTGGTATTCCAGGGGAATCTGGCAAACCAAAAGTAGAGACCCCAGAGCCTGCTTTTACCAACAATGAATCAACATGACCGTGATAACAACCAGTAAATTTAATAATCTTATTTTTACCCGTGAAGCCCCTAGCAAGTCTAATGCAGCTCATGGTAGCTTCAGTCCCAGAGTTAACCATTCTCAATTTTTCCATTGAAGGAACCTGGCTCTTGATTATTCTTGCAAGACTATTTTCTATGCTTGTAGGTGCACCGTAACTTGTTCCAAGTTCTAGCTGAGCTTTAATTGCATCTAAAATAATTGGATTTGAATGACCAAGAATCATTGGGCCCCAAGAACCTATAAAATCTATGTATTTATTTTCGTCTTCATCTGTCAAAATCGGGCCTTTTGCAGATTTAAAAAAAATTGGCTTCCCATCAACATTTTTAAAAGCTCGAACTGGAGAATTTACCCCACCCGGCATAAGCGATTGAGCTTGCTCAAAAAGTGATTCTGAATTTGTTCTTTTCAAAAGTATTTAGTAAAAGTTTTTTATAGAAACCGAAGATTATGCTTAAGATTGTAACAAATTTCTACTTGGGATTTTTAGAATTTAAAGACAGCAGCAACTATTCCTATAAGCAATAGCAAGACTGGTATCTCGTTAAAGACTCGTAACTTGAAGCCGGTCCAATTGTGCGAGCCAGATTTTAGATTTTTGAGAATCTTCCAACAAAAAATTTGGTAGAAAACCAAAACCAAAACTACAAAAAGTTTAACAATAATCCAGTTTTGAGATAAAAACCCGATCCAATCAGAACCAAGGAGCCCCATCAATAATCCAAAAAATATTGCCAAAAAACCCAATGGGGTAATAAACCTAATTAAGTTTTCTTGCATTATGGTTAGTTGATCTTTTGTTTCTTGATTTTCAGTCTCTACGTGATAAACAAACAGGCGCGGTAAGTAAAAAATACCAGCAAACCATGACACCATGAATAGAATATGTAGGACTTTAAAAACAAGATATAAGCTCATAAGGTTCCATTTTAGCCCCTCTAAGGCTTGGATAGAAAAATATTTTAGGCTTAATGTTGTTGAATGTATTTTTAATCCTATAAAATAAGTATTTCATGAGCTCTGAAATGACATCAATTAATCTTAGTAGCAATGCTGTAAAACGTATTCAAGATCTTTTGCCTAGCCATAAATCAACTTATTTTCGGGTGTATGTTACAGGCGGAGGGTGTTCAGGCTTTCAATATGGATTTAAATTTGATGACAGTCCTGAGGGAGATGATGATACTGTTAATTTTGATGGCTTTACTATTTTGTTAGACTCTCTTTCGTATCCATATCTTTATGGGTCCACATTGGATTATGTTGAAGACCTTTCTGGCTCAAGATTTTTGGTTACAAACCCAAATGCAAAGACTACATGTGGGTGCGGTGAGTCATTTACTATCTAGATTTAGTTATAGTTCCAAGCAACCCTTTATTTTTTTTAACAATCAAAGGATTGTTAAAAATTCTTTGTCTTGCCATCCATCCAAACGCCATAGCCTCTATTGCTTGCGGGTTAAAACCATATTCACTAGTTGAGGTAACGGATAGCTTTGTATGTTTTTCAATTGCGCTCATTAAGAAATAATTTTTTACCCCACCTCCACAGGCAATAACTTGATAGGGCGATTTCTTTAATGAGAGCAAAGACTTTGCTATAGAGATAGCAGTGAGCTCTGTCAGCGTTGCCAAAATATCATTAGAAGATTTTTTCAGCAGCTGCTTGGGGATGAATTCAATATTAAATATTTCTTTTCCAGTAGATTTAGGATGACGCCTTTTAAAAAAAGGATGGCTTAACATTTTATTTAGCGAGGGAATATGCACTTTACCACTTTTTGCATGCTCACCATTTTTATCAAAGGGGCGATCGAGAAATTTTTGACAAAAAATATCCATAAGCGCATTTCCTGGACCACAATCAGAACCGTAAAAGTTTTCTCTTCCGTTAAGGTAAGTGAAGTTAGAAATTCCACCAATATTTAGCACTACTAAAGGCACATTTTTTTTTGAAAAAATTTTTTGATGAAATTCTGGAACAAGTGGCGCGCCTTCTCCGCCGAATTTAATATGGTCATTCCTGAAATCACTCACAACATCTATCTCACATTTATTTGCAACAATTTTGGGATCACCGGCCTGAATGGAGAATGGATATTTACCTTTTGGCTTATGAAATAATGTTTGACCCGATAAGCCAATTGCAGCAACACTGCTTTTACTAATTTTATGTTGAGCAAGAAATTTTTTTATTGACCCGCTGAAAGCAATGCCAATTTTATGATTTAAATCATAATACTTTTCAAGACTTAATTCTTGTTGTTGCATTACGTTTGAAATATCAGCATTTAAACTCGCAGCATAATTATAGGAGCTAAATTTGAATAAGCTTATTTGATTAGAAAATTTTATAGCACAAATATCAATTCCATCATGGCTGGTGCCACTCATGGTACCAATAAAAATCTTATCTGAAGAATTTCGCATTTGGGTCTTTAGGCAATAACTTTTCTGCTATTTCTATGTAATTATTCTTTAATATTTCAAATTGATTTATTTTAGATTTATCTAGCGGAGCTGCTGAGGGAAGTGCCACCTTGAGTGGGTCTGTTCTTTTTTCACCTATTCTAAATTCATAATGAAGATGTGGAGCTGTAGCTAGCCCTGAATCACCAACGTACCCTATCGTCTGGCCTTGGGAAACCTTTATTCCTTTTGCCATACTTGGGTGATACTTCTCCATATGAGCATATAAAGTTGTTATTTCTCCCCCATGCCTAATAACTATTGTTCTTCCATACCCACTCTTCCATCCAACTGATTGAATTACCCCCTCACCTGTGGCGCGAATAGGCGTTCCTCTTTTAGCGGCGTAATCAACTCCATTATGAGCCCTGATAGTATTAAGAATCGGATGTCTCCTATTAGGGTTAAAGTGTGAGCTTACATAGGCAAAATCAAGCGGCGCCCTTAAAAAAGCTTTTTCAAGGCTGCCACCATCCATATTAAAGTATTCCCATTTTTTATTTTTCCCCTCGTACCTTATAGCAGTGTATCGATTATTTTGATTATAAAATTCTGCAAATAAAATGCTGCCATTTTCAATTTGTTGCCCATCAACAAATGGAGTTTCATATAGAAGCTTGAACCTGTCCCCAGACCTTATATCAAAAACAAAATCAATATCCCATCCAAAAATATAAGCTAGATCCATAATCACACTTTCAGGAACGCTATTTTCTAGACCGGCCAAGTAAAAAGACGATTCAATGACTCCTGTTTTAAAAGTATTAATTAGCTCTGGCTTTCTATCAATTCTTTCAATTGATATGTCAGGAAACAAATCAACTTCATAAGACAAAAGTGGTTCTTTATAAATAATAATTTTTTGTAATTCTCCGTCTAAGTCTAAAAACTCTAATCTATCATTTGGAAGTATATTTTTAATCTCATTGGTTTTATCTTCTCGAAATATTTTATATGTGTTATTTAATGAAACATTGTACTTTTCAAATATCACCGATAGATTTTCTCCCTCTTGTACAATATGAATCTTTCTTGTTTGAACACCAGGCGTATTCTGGGTTGGCACAGATATAGTTTCTGAAACAATCTCTGGTAAAATTTTTTCTTGTTCTAACCCAGCATCATAAATATACAAGATCCCAAATAATCCTAATAATACAAAGGGTAAAGTTTTGGCGCTGGGTCTATAGCTTGTCACAGTAGTTAAATTTACCCGATAAGTTTAAATGATAGAGATCCAATATTTTCTATTTCTGCTTCAATTTTATCATTAGGATTTAGTTTGCTAACTCCTGCAGGAGTTCCAGTAAAAATAATATCTCCAGGCTTAAGCGTTATGTACCTTGATAGCCAACTAATTAATTCATTAATTTTCCAAACCATGTTCGAGAGGTTACTAGATTGTCTAATTTGCCCATTTACTCTGAGAGATATTTCACCTTGCTCTATAAGTAGTCCCTCTTTTTTTTGAATCTTTGATATCGGTGCAGAATTATCGAACCCTTTACTTAAGTCCCAAGGCCCCCCAGTTTTTTTCGCGACGGCCTGAATATCCCTTTTGGTAAGATCTACTCCAACCGCATATCCAAAAATATGTTGACTTGCCTCTGAGGGCAATATATTTGAGCATTTAGATTTCAAAAAAACGACTAGCTCAACTTCATGATGCAGATCATCAGTTAGAGTTGGAAAGGGAATATTTGCCGACTGGGTAATAGCCTGAGGAGGCTTGCTAAAAAAGAATGGTTGATTTTTGTCTACTTTACCGCCCATTTCTTTTGCATGATCAGCATAATTTTTACCTACGCAGTAAACTTTCCCTACTGGAAATAGGGCTGAATTTCCTTCAATAGCTACTCCCCTTACGACTGGCTTGAATACAAAGTTAGATTTCGGAGATTCAGTCATATGATTTCAAACATTTTTTCGATTAAATACTATAATAAATGATTACTCATGAAAGAAAATCTTAATTTAATTAAACGTGGTA
>CABXFE010000037.1 GCA_902511425.1 uncultured SAR86 cluster bacterium | reverse complement strand
TTCATAGTTCAGCCAGCTCGCCCGTAGAAAAAAATGAGGTTTCCCTTGATAAATCAGGCTCTATGATTAAATCGCCCATAGTTGGAACATTCTATAGAAAACCCTCACCAGATAAACCTCCCTTCATCGAAATTGGTAGCAATGTCAATGCTGGGGATGTTGTATGTATAGTCGAAGCAATGAAGATGATGAATGAAATTAAATCAGAATTTACCGGTAAGGTCTCAGCAATAAATATCGAGGATGGTGAACCTGTTGAATTTGATCAATCACTAATTGTCATAGACTAATGTCTAAAAAAATTCTAATTGCCAATCGAGGGGAGATTGCTCTGCGAGCTCTTAGGGCCTGTAAAGAGCTAGATCTTAAAACAGTTGCAATTTACTCTACTGGAGATAAGGAGCTTAAGCACTTAAGATTGGCAGATGAAACCGTTTGTGTTGGCCCTGCAAGCCCCCTTGAAAGTTACCTAAATATTCCCTCAATTTTATCTGCAGCTGAATTAACAGGAGCGGATGCAATATATCCTGGATATGGTTTTCTTGCAGAGGATGCAGATTTTGCAGAAAGATGTGAGGCAAGTGGGTTTATATTTATTGGGCCCTCTTCTAATGTTATACGTCAAATGGGAGATAAAATAACTGCCAAAGGTCTTGCAGAGGAATCAAATATTCCTATTGTTCCAGGATACAAGGGAGAAATTCCAGAAGCTGATGAAGACATAAAAAAAATCGCTTCAGGAGTTGGTTATCCAATGATGATAAAAGCTTCAGCGGGAGGTGGAGGCAGAGGCATGAGAGTTGTTCAGGATGAGTCAGATCTTATTTCAGCATTACAGCTCACAAAACAAGAAGCTAGGAACGCTTTTGGAAATGACACTGTATATTTTGAAAAATTTATACAAAACCCTCGTCATATTGAAGTGCAAATTGTTGCGGATGGAAAAGGCAATGCTATTCATCTGGGTACCAGAGACTGCAGCATGCAAAGAAGACATCAAAAAATTATTGAAGAAGCTCCTGCTTTAGACATTAATCAACAGTCTTTAGAAACCACACTAAAAGCGTGCTTAAAGCTTTGTAAAAATATTAAGTATTCTGGTGTGGGAACACTTGAGTTTCTCTATGAGGACGGTGAATTTTATTTCATAGAGATGAATACCCGAATTCAAGTTGAACATCCCGTTTCTGAAATGATTACTGGCTTTGATCTTGTGAAGGCTCAGCTAAAACTTGCCCTTGATATGGAAATCACTCTTGATCAAGAGGAGATAATTTTTAGAGGTCATGCAATGGAATGCAGAATCAATGCTGAAGATCCAGAGACATTTATTCCATCACCAGGAATAATTAATAAAATGCATCCACCAGGTGGATTTGGAGTGAGATTCGATGCTCATATCTATTCAGGATATGTAGTACCTCCTCATTATGACTCCTTGCTTGCAAAAATTATAACAACTGCTAATACAAGAGAATCATGTATCAAAAGGATGTTAAGCGCTTTGGATGAATTTTTTGTTGATGGCATAAGTACAAATCACTCCCTGCATCAAAAACTACTTGAGGATAAAACTTTCTGCAATAACGAACACAATATTAACTACCTTGAGGGGTCTTTTTTAGCAAAATGAGTGTTACAGAATACAATCCTGCAGAAATTGAAAATACTATTCAAGAATCATGGAGAGAAAATAACGCATATAAAGCTACCCCTTCCAAGACAAAGAATAAATTTTATTGCTTATCAATGTTTCCATACCCTTCTGGCAAATTACACATGGGCCATGTTCGAAATTATACGATTGGAGATGTAATTTCTAGATTTAAAAGAATGCAAGGCTTTAATGTTCTGCAGCCTATGGGGTGGGATGCCTTTGGGTTGCCTGCAGAAAATGCAGCAATAGAGAACAATGTCTCCCCAAAGAAATGGACAAATAAAAATATTGAAAGCATGAAAGTGCAGCTAGATGCACTCGGTCTTAGCTACGATTGGAGCAGAGAAATCAATACTTCATCACCAGATTATTATAAATGGGAACAATGGTTTTTTATTCAATTATTAAAAGCAGGGTTGGTTGAAAGAAAAAAATCTGAAGTTAATTGGGATCCTGTTGATAAAACAGTTCTAGCAAATGAACAAGTAATAGATGGAAAGGGATGGCGTTCAGGAGCTGAGATAGAGAGAAAAAAAATAGATCAGTACTTTCTTAAAATCACCAATTACGCAGATGAGTTATTAGAAGGCCTTGAATCTCTTGATAATTGGCCAACTCAAGTGAAGGTCATGCAAACAAATTGGATTGGAAAGTCTAAAGGCCTTAGCTTTCATTTTGAGATTAAAAATTCTGCAGAAATCTTAGAAGTATTCACCACGAGGCCAGATACTATTTTTGGCGCAACTTATTGTGCTATTGCTCTTGATCATCCATTGGCAGAAATAGCAAAAAAAGAAGATAAGCTAATTAAAAATTTTATTGCAGAAAATCAAATAAATGAAAAAACTGAAGCCGCTCTTGCCAAACAAGAGAAAAAAGGTATTGATACAGGCCTTAAAGCAATTCATCCAATAACCAAGAAATTAATTCCGATTTGGATAGCTAATTTTGTTCTAATGGAATATGGAACTGGCGCCGTAATGTGTGTGCCGGGTCATGATCAGCGTGATTATGACTTTGCTAAAAAGTATAGTCTGCCTATCCTGCAAGTCATTGAGACTGATGCGGATCAAAAGATAAATGATGAAGCTATAGAAGAAAAAGGTTTACTGATTAACTCCGATCAATATAACGGACTCAATTTTGATGAAGCCTTCATCCAAATAGCGAAAGATTTAAAAAATAAAAATAATGCTGAGGTTCAAACAAATTTTCGTCTTAGAGATTGGGGAATTTCTAGGCAAAGATACTGGGGATGTCCAATTCCAATTATTCACTGTGATGATTGTGGGCATGTGCCAGTAGCAGAGAAAGATTTGCCGGTAGAGCTACCCGAGATTGATGAAAATACATCTCGAGGAATGAGCCTTAGTGGGTTTGATGAATGGAAGAAAACACATTGCCCTGACTGTAATAAAGAAGCAGTAAGAGAAACTGATACCTTTGATACTTTTTTTGAGAGTTCTTGGTACGCTGCAAGATTTGCATCTCAACCAAATGATTCAATGCTGGGAGAAGAAGCTGATCATTGGTTGCCTGTTGATCATTACATTGGGGGAATCGAGCATGCGATCCTTCATCTTTTGTATGCGAGATTTTTTAATTTACTCTTAAGAGATCAAAATCTTATAAAATCATCTGAGCCATTTAATCGACTCCTTACTCAAGGAATGGTACTAGCAGATGCTTTTTATATTAAAGACGAAAATCAAAATCCTGAGTGGATAAGTAAAGAATGCGTAAATACGGATAAAGATAAGCTTACTCTTAATGATGGCAGAGCAGTCTTTAAGGATGGTATGTCAAAAATGAGCAAGTCGAAACTCAATGGCATTGATCCAAATATCATGATAGAAAAATATGGCGCAGATACAGTCCGTCTGTACATGATGTTTACCTCGCCCCCAGAGCAATCTCTTGAATGGTCTGACACAGCAATTGAGGGCTCATACAGATTTTTAAGAAAGGTATGGAATTTAATTTCAAAAAGAAAGATCTATGCCAAGGAAGCTCCTCAAGAATTTACCAAGGCTGAACTAAAATTGCGCTATAAAAGTCATCAAACTCTTAAAAAAGTTACAAATGATTTTGCTGAAAGAAATTCATTTAACACCGCAATAGCCTCAGTAATGGAGTTGCTGAATGCAGTTCCGGATTCATTCAAAGCAAATGATGCCACGGATTCAGAGCAATACTGTTTAGATGAAGTTATTCAATTTACCTTAAAAATGTTGTCGCCCATTACCCCTCATATAAGTCTCTTTTTATGGAAAGAATATTCAGGATCTGATGGGGCAGAGTTTGAAAATTCCTGGCCAATTTTTAACGAAGAACTTCTGAAATTAGAAAATTTTCAACTCATCATCCAGGTGAATGGAAAAGTTAGAGGCAAAGAAATTCTCTCAGTTAGCATGGGACAAGATGAGTTAGAGAATCTTGCAAAGGAAAATGAAAATGTTAAAAAAATTCTAGCTAATCAGCCCATAAAAAAGGTAATCTATATAAAAGAAAAATTAATTAACTTTGTAATTTAAATGAACTATATCACTCCATTTGATGACTACCCAATCCACCAAGCAATAGAGCCAATTACTATACCTGGCCCCACTGATAGAAACTTTTATGATAGATATTTTTTTAACGGCATGGATCCTGAAAATGGATACATCTTCGAGATAGGAATAGGGATTTATCCAAATAGACATGTTATTGATGGGCATTTCAGCATTTCTTATCAAGGCAAACAATATTCATTTCATGCAAGTCAAAGACTCAATCAAAGCAGAGTACCCATCAATGTTGGTCCAATGCAATTGACGATTGATGAGCCTATGAATGAACTTACATTTTCTCTGAAAGACCCTGATAAGAAGCTCAGTTGTAATCTAAAATTTTCAGCTAATTCTGTTGCGCATCAGGAGCCTAGATCTTTGATGATGGAAGGCACAAGAACAATCATGAATACAATTAGATTTACTCAATTAGGTAAATGGACAGGAGAAATATCAACTGAAGCTGGAACAGTGAATCCTGAAGCAATTTATGGCATCAGAGACAGATCTTGGGGAGTAAGGCCTGTTGGCGAACCTGAAGGCGGTGCTCCTGGAATGTTGAATCAAGAACCTGGGGTGTATTGGTGCTGGGCTCCAGTCCACTTTGATGGCTTCTGTACTCAATTTGGAACATTCCAAGATAGAGATGGCAATACCACTCAAATTTCTGGTCACAAATTACCCTTGTATGAAGATATGTCATTGGCTCCCTCTGAAATAGAAGTCGAAACAATTAACTCGCTTCATCATTCAGTGAACTGGCAAAAGGGCTCACGCTGGGCCACTGGAGCAAAGATTTCAGGCATACTCAAGAGCAAAGAAAAGTTTGAATTAGAACTAGAAACCATGGGCCCAATATTCTTTTGCAAAGGGATTGGCTATCAGCATGATGAATGGAAACATGGCATTTGGAAGGGTGAAAGCGAGACAGGCTATGAGGTTTGGGACTTATCAGAAATTGATCCAGGAGATTATACGTTTTTTCATACTCATCAAATTGCTAAGGCAACATTGGGATCCGAGCAAGGTATTGGAATGCTTGAGAACTTAGTGGTTGGGAGGCACGACCCGTCTGGCTTTGAAGACTTTTTTGATGGAGCAAAATAAATTCAGAAAGTATTTTCTAATACTCTTTTCTTTTTTCATACTTTCTAATTGTCAGCTTGAATTGATAGAAGCTCGACATGTAAATTTTAATAAAATTGAGTTTGGAGCAAACGTTAAAGCTTCATTTAAAAATAAGTCACTAAAGTATTTCTCTCAAAGCTCGTCTCCGGATAATTACAATCTCAAAATATCTAGTCTGCAATTTAAAAAGAAAAACTTATATGGAGGCCCTGCTGCAAGAGCAAAACAGATTGAAATTATCGGCGAACTAGAATTTAATTTTATCAATGAAAGCTCATCTAATAATGGCAAACTTAAAATTTCTGGCTGGATCCCAGTGAATGAAAATAATCCTCAAGCAGAAATGATGGCGCAGAAAAAGATGGTTGAGGAGCTAGAATTCTTATTACTAGAAGATCTTTTGCAGGAGTACTGGATAATTGAAAGTTAATTTTCTGAATTTTTCTGATCCTAAAGATTATAAATATTTCCTGATTACGGGGGGGGGAATTTGTTTTAAGGCAAGATGCTGTTAAGAACATCTTGGAAAATTTAAAAAAAAATGGTTTCAATGAAAAAGTATCAATTCAACAAGATGAATTAGATAAAGTCCAAGAAATAGCTTCTAGAAATATGGGTGGCTCTTTGTTTCAAGAAAACCTAATTCTTCATATCAGGCATACTGCAGGAAAATTTCCAGAAAAAATTAAGTCTTTTCTTGAGGAAGGAAATATCTTCAAGACTCAAAATATTGCATTGATCATAGAGTCTAGCATTGAAAAAATTCCGTCAAGCGGAGTATGGATCAAAAATCTTGATACTCACGGTCTCATCATTAATTGTAATAAACTTAAAACAATAGAAGAAAAAATGTGGCTTAAAAGACAGCTAAGTTTTTTACCAAAAAACTTACTCCCTGTATTTGGAGGTTCAATTTTTCAAAATCATGAAGCCAATCTTTTGGGTCAAAAAAACGAAGTAGCCTTGTTAGAGCTTTTATTTTTAAACCAAGATAAAACTAATGAAACTAATACAAATCACATAGTCTTTGGGTCTGGTATTAGCGCGTTCGAGTTGGAGGACTTATTAATCAATAGAGATTTTAGAAAAGCACTTATAACAATTAATTTTATGCGAGAGAATGATCGGCATAACTCAGCTCCAGTTGTTTGGATAATTGCCAAAGTTATTAATGCCTGCTTAGAGTCATTAAAAACTACAAATCAAAAGTCTGCTTTAATAAATAGTGGTGTTTGGTCATCTAAAATTAATACTTACTTAAATTTCATCAAGCAAGCAAAAGCAAAGGAATTTCTAAGCTTGAATAA
>CABXFE010000036.1 GCA_902511425.1 uncultured SAR86 cluster bacterium | reverse complement strand
TGCTGATTTGCCAAAGGGATATCAAATAACCCAAATGGATTTACCAATTGTTTTAGGTGGATCAATTGATATTCAATTAGAGGAATCTATTAAAACCATCAATATCACAAGGGCTCATCTAGAGGAAGATGCTGGTAAATCAATCCATGATGAGTATGATGGCTTCTCTGCGATCGATCTAAATCGAGCTGGAACCCCCCTTTTAGAAATTGTCTCCGAGCCTGAAATATCTGATGCCAAAGAAGCAGTTGCATACATGAAAGCAATGCATCAGCTTGTAACCTACTTAGATGTATCTGATGGAAATATGGCTCAAGGATCATTGAGATGCGATGCCAATGTATCCATTAGAAAAAAAGGTGAAAAAGAGCTGGGCACAAGAACAGAAATAAAAAACATTAATTCTTTTAAATTTATCGAAAAAGCCATTAATTTTGAGGTTAAAAGGCAAATTAAACTTCTTGAAAATGGAGACAAAGTTACGCAAGAAACAAGACTTTATGATAGCTCCAAAGATGAGACCCGCCCGATGAGATCAAAAGAATTTGCAAATGACTATAGGTATTTCCCTGAACCAGATCTGCTTCCAGTAGTTATTTCAGATGAAGAAATTCAAAAAATTAGAAATGAATTTCCAGAGCTTCCAAAAGAAAAAGAAGCCCGTTACCAAGATAAATTTGGACTATCAGCATATGATTCACAAATCATTTCATCCTCAAAATCTATGGCTGATTTCTTTGATGCTGCAGCAGAAAAAATCGAAAATTACTCTCTTTTGTCGAACTGGTTAATAGGTGAAATTAGTGCCTATCTCAATAAAGAGCAGATAGAGATCCATAAATCAAAATTAACTTCGGATAATGTAGCGATGTTAATTAATAGAATCGATGATCAAACAATTTCAGGTAAAATTGGAAAATCTATTTTTGAAGAAATGTGCTTAAGTGGGTCTACTCCAGATGAAATTATTGAATCTCAAGGCTTGGAACAAATATCTGATGATGGAGCTATTGAGGAAATTATTATGACTGTGATTAGTGAAAATCCATCTCAGGTGAAGGCGTATCTTGATGGAAAAGATAAACTATTTGGTTTTTTTGTTGGGCAGGTGATGAAATTAACTGAAGGCAAAGCAAACCCCAAGGCTGTTAATAGCATCTTAAAAGATAAGCTTAAATAATAAATAAGCTCAGAGTTTCAGCAATATACGCTGGTTTATCCACTCCTTTTATTTCCATTGTTACTTCGTTTTTAACTAAAAACTGTCCCGGATTTTTTTCTGTGACATCAATGCATTTTGTATGAATGCGAACTTCTGAGTTTACTGGCACAGGACTTAAAAAGCGGACCTTATCTAAGCCATAATTCAAGCCCATTTTTGTTCCCTCAAGCACCATGCCAATTTCTTGCTCGAAGGAGATACCAGCGACAAGTGATAGCGAAAGAAATCCATGAGCGATTGTTGAACCGAAAATAGGTTCTGCCTGTTTTGGATCGACATGAATAAATTGATGATCCATCGTTGCATCAGCGAATTTGTCAATTCTCTCTTGATCAATCACCATCCACTCGGAAGCACCAAGATCTTTTCCAATTATTGAATCAATTTCATTAGGTTTTACAATGTGTAACATACTATTCTCCCATTAAATGTTCTTTATATTCTTCACGTAATTCAACCTTCAATAACTTTCCTGTCGCGCCATGAGGAAGCTCTTTGACAAAAATAATATCATCTGGGAGCCACCACTTAACAACTTTTTCTAATAAAAAGTCATTGATTTCCTGCTTATCAATTTCATTTCCATCTTTTGTAATTAAGAAAAGTAAAGGTCTCTCATCCCACTTAGGGTGAGGAACTCCTACAACACAAGCTTCTAGAACATTTTCGTGAGTTAGAACAGCATTTTCTAAGTCAATTGAGCTAATCCACTCCCCGCCGGTCTTGATAACATCTTTTGCTCTATCCACAATCTGCATGCATCCATCCGGATGTATGGTTGCGACATCTCCAGTATCGAACCAGCCCTCTTCATCTACCGCAGGACCATCTGCTTTATAGTATGTATGCATTATCCAAGGGCCTTTAACTTTAAGAGCGCCGCTAGCCTCTCCATCTCTAGGTAACTCATTATTTTCATCATCAACTGTCTTAATCTCCACACCAAACATAGGGTAGCCTTGTTTAGTTTGAAGCTGATATCTTTCTTCTTTAGGTAGACTAATGGTTTTTTTAGTTGGAGCATTTATTGTTCCTAGAGGGCTCATTTCTGTCATTCCCCACCCATGAGTTAAAAATGCGTCATGTTGCTCATCAAATGCCTTAATCATTGCATATGGCGCTGCTGAACCCCCAACCAACACTTGATCAACTGTATCAAGCTTAAGGTTTTCTCCCTCAAGATACTGCAATAGTCCAAGCCATACAGTGGGAACACCCAGCATAGAGTCGACTGATTCTTGTTCTACTAACTCATATAAAGACTTTCCATCCAAAGCATGGCATGGCAAAACCAAAGTTAATCCACTAATTAATGCGCAATAAGGCACCCCCCACGCATTAACATGAAACATAGGAACAACTGGTAAGACAGAACTAGATGAGTCGAAACCCATGGCTCCGGATACAGAAATTGCATGTAAAATAGTTGATCTATGTGAATATAGAACTCCTTTAGGATTACCAGTAGTGCCTGAGGTGTAACACAAAGCAACAGCGTCATTTTCACTTAATTCAGGCCAGTCGTATTCATCTGATTCATCCTGAATAAGCTCATCATAGGTGAGCGCATTTTTTAAATTATTTTCTGGAATACCATCTTTTGATGAGGCGATAATTATTGTTTTAACTGTATCTAATTTATCTTGAACACTCTCCACAAGTGGAATAAATGTAGGGTCAACAATCAAAACCTCATCCTCTGCATGATTGAGAATATAAATTAATTGATCAGGGGAATATCTTGGATTTAGTGTATGAAGGATAGCCCCCATCCCTGACACAGCAAAATAGGTTTCAAAGTGCCTACTATTATTCCAAGCAATAGTTGCAACACGATCATGTGTATTTACACCAAGTTTTGCAAGGGCGTTAGCCAGCTGTTTAGATCGTTTAATTGACTCGCCGTAAGTGGTTGAATTTATTGAACCATCTAATTCTCGTGAAACTAGTTTGCCATCAAAATTATATTTTTCTGCATGTGAAATTGCTTGCGGGATTGTTAAATCCCAGTTCATCATATTGCCTTTCATTGAAATAACCCCTTAAATTTAATACTAATACTCTAGATTTTTTTGCAGAAATATATTCTGCGCTATCTCTTAAGAATAAATCTTATCATATGAAAATAATATTATTTATTTGCATAGGTATATCTATCTAAGCCCTGATAATCCTTGCATGTAACAATATTTTTAAACCCAAAATCTTTTAAGATAGTTGAAACTTCTTCTGCTTGACAGTAACCATGTTCAAATATAATTTTTCCTCCAAGCTTTAAAGAAGATATTGCTTGTGAAGCAATTTGAAAAAAACTTTGTGTTCCGCCTGGCGAAGTTAATGCTATTAATGGCTCATGGTTAAGGTCTTTAAGATGAGAATCATTTGGCTTGATATATGGTGGATTAGAAATTACTAAATCGAGAGAACCCTCCATCGAACAAGCCATCCAATTAGATTGAACAAAGGTTACACTGTTTGCATTATGGAGCTCTCTATTTATTTGGGCTACTTCTAAAGCTGAATCTGAGAGATCTGAAGCAAGAATTTTAAGATCTTTATTTTTTAAACAAATTGAAATAGCTATGCAACCTGATCCTGTTCCAACCTCAAAAATTGTTGAGTTATTATTTAAAGATAAATCTAATACCCACTCAACTATCAATTCTGTTTCTGGTCGAGGAATTAATACTCTTGAATCAACATAAAATTTATACCCCATAAATTCTGATTCATTTAAAATATAATCAAGCGGGATACCGACTAAGTATGATGAAAAAAAATGATTTATTTTAAGGATTTCTTCAGAAGATAATTCATGCTGATCGTCCAAAGCAATGATGGCATCGCTTACTCCAATGGACTTTAAGAAATATTTAAGGTCTCGCAATATATTTTGATGCTTAAATTCTTTAGATCTGGCAAGAGCAAAATAGTGACTAAGACTTTGATTCAATTATTGGTTTGTTCTAAATTAGAAAGCTGAGCTAGTTGGTTTTCGGTAATTAGCGCTTGGCAAATAGAAATCATATCTCCATCCATCACTTGGTCTAAATTGTGCTGAGTAAGCTTAATTCTATGATCGGTGATACGACCTTGTGGGAAATTATAAGTCCTAATTTTTTCACTTCTGTCTCCAGTGCCAACAAGAATTTTTCTTTCACTGGCAATTGTATTTTGCTGTTCATCAATTTCATTTTGCTTCAATTTGGCGACAAGTAATGCCATGGCTTTAGCCTTATTTTTATGCTGAGACCGATCGTCCTGACACTCCACTACGACTCCTGTTGGTATATGGGTTAATCTAACAGCAGAGTCAGTTTTATTTACATGCTGCCCGCCTGCACCAGATGCCCTATAGGTGTCGACCCTTAACTCACTTTTATCTATCTCTATATCTTGAACTTCATCAACTTCTGGTAAAATTGCAACAGTAACAGTTGAAGTATGAATTCTTCCTTGAGACTCGGTTTCAGGCACTCTCTGAACACGGTGAACACCCGATTCAAACTTCAAAAACTTAAAAACTCCTTGGCCATTAATTTTCACCACAGCTTCTTTTAATCCACTTGGTTCAGACTGCTTGATATTTACAATCTCTACTTTCCAACCTTGGCGTTCAGATAACCTTGAATACATCCTAAATAAATCTGCTGCAAATATTGCTGCCTCATCGCCACCTGCTCCAGCTCTAATTTCAAGATAAGCTGCGCCATCATCTGCCTCATCTTTAGGCAAGAGCATAAATTTAAGATTTTTTTCAAGCTCAACAATTTTCTCTTGATTAGCAGCCACTTCAGTTTTTGCAAGCTCTATCAATTCTGAATCACCTGAGTCTAAAAGCTCCTTTGCTCCTCTAACTTCTTTCTCAGCATCTTGCAATAATTGGAATAGATCAACAATCGGCATTATTTCAGAATATTCTTTATTTAACTGAGTAAATTGCGTCATATCATCTGTTGCGCCCTCTTTAGCAAGAGCCTCATGAATCTCAACTGACCTTAATTTTAGACTCTGTAATTTTGTAATAATAGATTCTTCAAGCACTTCTAATTTCCTTAATCATAGACAAAATAGCATGAGGGGTTAGCGTTGAAATACATTGTAGCTCATCCTCTGAAACAACACGCATTTGCTCAAGAGATGCATACGGATCATCTGATTTTAGTAACTCCAAAAAATCTTGTTCATCGATGTTAATAGATGCGTTCTTAAGAGCAGCATATGCCTCATTACGCCTATTTTTGCTAGCTTTGTCTTGATTTAAGAATTTAATTCTACTTTGAATTAAGTTCTTGGCTTTTGATGCTTCGATTGAACGTTCCTCTAAATTCTCTTGTGTAACAAGCTCGATATCTTCAATAGTAAAAAGATAGGCGTACTCTAAATCTCTTACCTGATCTTCTATGTTTCTAGGAACCCCCAAATCAATTAAAAGCATTGGTTTATTTTTTCTTTCTTTCATAGCTTGCTCAATTAGACCTTTACCAATAATTGGTAAAGGCGAATTAATAGAGGTTACTAAAATATCAGTATTTTGAATAAGCAATCCTAGTTGAGACAAATGAATGGTTTCTAGTGATAAAGAGCTATTAATAGTTAAGGTTTTCTTAGTACGATTCACTGCGTTAATATTCTTGATACCATTATCATGAAAATTTTCAATGACGCTGAGCGCCATCTGGCCAGCCCCTAATATTGTAAGTTTTTGCTGGGCTGGATCTTCAAAAATCTCTTGAACAATTTTTAATGATAGGCCTGAAACAGATAAAGGATTAAAACCAATTTTTGTTTCTGTTCTTGCAGCTTTTGCAATTGAAATAATATCATCTGATAGGCGCTGCAACTCTCCTTTCAATGAACCAAATGCAATATATGTCTGAATTGATTTCTTAAATTGGCCTAATATTTCTTGTTCGCCCAATACCTGAGAGTCAAGACCGCTAGCAACATTGCACATATGCTCAATAGCCTCATCCCCACTAAAAAAATACAAATCATCATTCAATGAATCGCCGGAACCAAAAAACTCGAGAGTCTGTTGGGCAATTTTAGTAGCGTCCGATAAAGAGCTATAAATATAAACCTCAGTTCTATTACATGTAGATAGAGCAAAAAATGAATCTATGCAATCTCCAAAAGCGCCTTGAAAGAAATTTTTAAAGTCTTCTTGATTAGAGTCATTTATAATAAATAGCTCTCTTTCTGATAACTTTGTAGTCTTATGATTTATGCCAAACAGCTGTAATTCCATATCAAAACTTATCTCAATATTATTTTTAGTATTTTTAGGTTCATGCACATCTATATCTGACTCAACGTTTACAGAAAAAGTTTTCATGGGTAAGTTATCTCTTACTGTCCCTCAAAACCGCTCTAACTTTAATATTGAAGTAAAAGCATTTCCTGAAAACGTTATTATACAGATTGGAAAACCTTTATTTGGAAATCTATTGAAGATTCAATTCAATTACTCATCCGGGCTATCTTTTAATCAAAAGATTGACAACCGATATCTTTCCGCGCTGAATGAATTTAAAAATAAAGACTATAGAAAGTTTCTTTATTCGTGCTTTAACGATTTTAATATCAATGAAAAAGTATTTGTTTTGAAAAAAAACAATATTAGATTTGAGTGTATTCATAATGATAAAGATACTTTATTGATTAATTTTTTTTATGGGAATGAGATAAATTTTGATGGAGTGCTAAAACGTGGATAGTTTAAAACTAAATTCTCCTGCTAAATTAAATCTTAATCTTTCGGTTTTGGGTAAAAGAATTGATGGAATGCATGAAATTAAAACACGATTTCAGCTAATTAATTTATATGATGAAGTGATGATTAAAAAGACATTAAGCAAATCTATTTCAGTAAAAACTAACCTAGCGCCCTCGATTGAGAATAAAAAA
>CABXFE010000035.1 GCA_902511425.1 uncultured SAR86 cluster bacterium | reverse complement strand
ATCTTTGGAAATATCCCCTCAGGAACTTGCAGTGATCTTTCATGAAGTTACCACGAGACCTAAATTTTCTGCACATCATGAAATTCATTTTGAAGAACTATCTACACAAGAAAGAATTTCGTTAATCTTGTCAATTATTAAGAAAAGAAACGTAATCCAATTCTTTCAAACATATCAAAAAAAAGAGGGCAAACAGGGAGTCGTGGTTGCGCTATTGGCTTCTTTGGATTTAGCAAAGGATGGACATATTGAGCTAATCCAAAACAAGGACTCAAATCAACTATACCTAAAATCAACTAATCGAGGAGTTCATTAGATGAATAATTTTGAAAACTTGCCTAATTTTGTCGAGTCTATTCTTTTTGGAGCGGGAAGACCAATGCGATTATCTGAGATTAAATCCCTTTTAGGATCTCAGAATATGGAAGTAGACTTACCAAGTATTAAAGTGGCATTAAACTCATTGGAAGATAGGTATGCAGACAGTTCCATTGAAATTAAAGAGGTTGCTTCGGGTTTCAGGATGCAGATAAAAGAAAGTTATGGTGATTGCCTCTATCCTTTATGGAATGATACAACCAATAGACTGTCTAAAGCATTAATGGAAACTGTTTCCATCATTGCTTACAAGCAGCCTGTTACCAGGGGTGATATAGAAGATATAAGAGGGGTTACTGTTAGCACTCAAATTATTAGATCATTGTTAGATAGAGAGTGGATTAAAGTAGCTGGTTATAGAGATGCTCCAGGCAGACCTGCTTTATTTGAGACAACAAAAAACTTTTTAAATGATTTAAATCTTAAATCATTAAATGACTTGCCTCCATTGCCTGAGGCTTTGCCAGCAGAAGGGGCCCTTGATCAGCTAGAAGCTGGCTAATTTTATGCTGCGATTGCAGAAGTTCTTGGCTCAAGCTGGATTGGGTTCAAGGCGCTCATGTGAGCAGTTAATCAAAGATAAAAAAGTTTACGTCAATGGCGCGGTAGCCTCTTTAGGGGCAAAAGTCTCTGAAGCTGATGAAGTGGTTTTTGATAACCAAAAAATAGTATTAAAGAGCGCTGAATTAAAAGTTGTTATGCTGAATAAACCCCGTGGAGTTTTATCCTCAAAGAAAGATGACAAGAAAATTAAACTCGTATTTGATTTTTTGCCAAAAGTTGAAAATGAACCCGATTGGATTGCAGTTGGAAGACTTGATATAAATACTTCCGGCTTGATGCTATTTACCAATGATGGAAGCATGGCTCACCAACTTATGCATCCCTCATTTGAAATTGATAGGGAATATCTTGTTCGAGCTAGAGGCCACTTCAATGAACAAAAGAAGAAAAATATGCTATCTGGTATCAAAGTTGAAAATGAGATTTATAAATTTTCAGATATTGTGCCTGGAGAAAAGCAAAGCACTAATCAATGGTTTTCAGTTTGCATGCTCACAGGAAAGAATCGTGAAGTTAGAAAACTGTTTGAATCTCAAGATTTAGAAGTAAGCAGGCTGAAGAGAGTAAGAATAGGCCCAATTTTTTTGCCCTCAACTCTCAGGGAGGGTTCATGCATGAACTTAACAGAATCCCAGATCAAAGAGCTACAAAATTATGGAAAGTGAAAAAGTTCTTAATTTTTAGCAGTATTAGGCATTCACTTTTTTAGATAGCTCATCAAATTTATAATAGTGATTGTTTGATTCAGAGCTATCTTCGCTAAAAAACCATAGGTAGCATTTTAATAGTTCATTTGGAGTTTTCAATGTATTAGGGTCTTCAGCAGGTCTTGCAGATGCCCTCATTTTAGTTTGGGTGGCCCCAGGATCAAAATTAAATACTTTGATTGAAGAGGTTGTTTCAAGCTCATTTGCAAAAATCTCTGCTAACCCCTTTAAACCAAACTTAGAAACTGAGTATGCACCCCAAAAAGCTCTGCCAACATCCGCGACGCCAGAAGAAGTAAAAATAATTCTTGGCATCCGTGAGTTCTCAAGGGCTGGTATCAGTGTTCGGGAAAGGAGGAATGGAGCTCTGAGGTTGATATTTATTACTTCATCCCAGCGTGACAATTCATAATCTTTTAGTGTTGTCATAGTGCCTAAGATGGCTGCATTATTAATGATACCGTCTAATGCCTCATATTCATCATTGATGACACTTGCTATTTCATGGACTGATTCATTATTCAATAAAGCAAGATCAACTTCCAAAATTAAATGTTTTTGGGATTCATATGAGTGCTCAAGCTGATCGTAAACTGTATCTAACATTGATGAATCTCTGCCTAAGAGAATAATGTTAGCCCCTAACTTAGAAAATTCTATTGCTAAAGCCTTGCCAATTCCATCAGTTGCACCAGTGATCAGTATGGTCTTTTTAGATAAATTCATTCTTATAATTTTTTAATTAATTCATATAATTCATCTGGATGATTAGCGCCAAGAATATGCTCAGCAGAATCATCCGCTTGAAGCGAATATCCAAAATAGCATCCAACAACTTGTGTTCCTGCATTTATACCAGCCTCGATATCTTTGGCATGATCGCCAACATAAACACACTCCGTTGGATGTATTCCCAAATCTTTGCAGCCTCTTAAAATTCCTTCAGGGTTCGGTTTAATAGCATCTAGGTGATCAGGACATATAAGCGTTTTACAATTCTGAAATACAGGTTCATTTATTAATATTGGTTCAGCAAAACGTAAAGGCTTATTAGTGACTATTCCATAAGGAATATCATCCTTCTCTAATAATGCTAACATCTCTTCGATGCCATCAAAGGCTCCACCATGTTTTAGGAGATTGGATTCATATTCTTCAAGGAGCTCTTCTCTTAACGCAGAACATTTTTCATCTGAAATATCAATATTGAACGCCAAGCTAGTTAGTTTCCAGCTGCCATCAGATACATGGCTTCTAATAATTTCTGGATCAAGTTTTGGCCGATTATGTTTCGTCAGTAAATTATCCAAGCTTGCTACAAAATCAGGAGCTGAATCTAACAGAGTGCCATCAAGATCAAACAGAACGCCTTTAGGCATTTTTGGATCCGTGCATCATATAATTTACTCCTAAATCATTGTTCAGATTTGCTGTATGAAAGATTGGGTTGTAAAACATCCCTTTGCTCTCAATTAATTTTATATTCGCATTTCGCATATATCTCTCTAATTCCGATGGCTTTATAAATTTGCTCCATTCGTGGGTTCCTTTTGGCAATACATTAAAAATGTACTCTGCGCCAACAATTGCTGTAACAAACGATCTAGGATTTCTATTTAAAGTTGAAAGAAACATTTGACCATTTAGTTTTAAAAGATCTGAACATGCTTTAATTAGTTGACCCGGATCAGGAACATGTTCAATTACTTCTAAGCAGGAAACTACATCAAAGGACTCGCTTTCCTGCTCCGCCAACTCTTCAGCAGTTATAAGTCTGTAATCAATTTCAAGCTGCATTTTTTCTGCATGAAGTTGAGCAACTCCTATATTAGCTTCAGTTACATCAATAGCAGTAACATTAGCTCCTTTTGCATCAAGAGCTTCCGCCAAAAGCCCTCCACCACAACCAACATCTAGAACCTTTAAACCCTCTACAGATATTTTTTGATTGATATAGTTTGCTCTTAAGGGATTAATAACATGCAAAGGTTTGAAATCGCCAGTTGGATCCCACCAATTCTCTGCTATTTCAGCAAATTTATTTACTTCATGTTGGTCAATGTTTTGAGTCATAAATACCTTTTCAAAAAGTGGATGATTACATTATCACGTGTAAGAATAGGCAAGTTTATTATTTTTTCTAAAAGGAAGCTAACATATGTCAGAAAAACCAGTTGCTATTGTTACAGGTGGAAGCAGAGGAGTCGGTGCTGCCACAGCAAAAATGCTTTCAGAGAATGGGTGGAATGTGCTAATTACATGTTCTTCTTCTTTAGCAGAGGCTGAGATAGTGGCAAAAAAATGCTCAAGTAAAATAGCGGAGGTTGTCGCATTGCAAGCAGATGTTGCAAAAGATACTGACTGCAAAGCCACGATTAATATGGCTGTTGAAAAGTGGGGCAGAATTGATGCTCTAGTTAATAATGCTGGCACAACAAAATTTGCTTGGGATCATTCAGATTTAAACAGTCTTGACGCTGATGACTTCCAATACATATATGGTGTTAATGTAGTAGGACCATTTCAAATGGTGAAAGCTGCAAAAGAACATCTTTTAAGCGCTGCAAATTCTTGCGTTGTTAACGTATCATCAATAGCTGGCCTAAAGGGTATTGGAAGCTCGCTTGCTTACGCCTCCTCAAAAGGCGCTTTAAACACAATGACTTTATCTATGGCAAGAAATTTGGGCCCGATAAGAGTGAATGCTGTTTGTCCTGGTTTTATCGAGGGAGAATGGTTAAAAAAAGGAATGGGCCCCGAGATGTATGAAGCAGTTAAATTGCGAGTGCAAACAACAACACCTTTAAAGCAAACTTGTACTCCTGAATCTGTTGCTGAGGTAATAGTTAATTTAATTGAAAAAAGTGAACTTGTGACAGGACAATTAGTAACAGTGGATGGTGGTGCCAGCCTAAATTTATAGAAATTTTTAAAAATCATGTAGCTTAACTACAATATTTTTTATTATATAAGCCTATTTTTAAAGTATTTTTATTAAACATTGACAATGTCTTTTAAATAAATTGCAATGTACTACAAGTTTTTTAAATTAAATTAAATGCATATAGTTGCCTTAAAATCTCCCGACTCAAGAGATCTCCGCTCTGTAATTCATCCCGATACAGTTGGCAAGATCGTAAATCTTCAAGGAATAACATTTTCATTTGAATCAGGCATTGGAGATGGCATTAATATTCCTGATCAAGTTTTTATTGATCTAGGATTAAAGGCAATATCTAGGGAAGAATGTCTTGCAAAGGGCAATCTTATAATTACTCCTTCCTCACTTACCACTGACGAATCGAATAGGGTGCAAGCTGGATCCACTGTTTTAGGGATGTTGGATCCATTTCACTCTGGCGATGAACTTAAAGCATTAAATCAATCAAAGATTAATGCCGTGAGCATGGAATTCATACCAAGAATAACTAGAGCTCAAAAAATGGATGTATTAAGTTCACAGGCAAACCTTGCAGGTTATGCAGCTGTTTTAGAGGCTGCCCAGCATCTGTCTTCAGCTCTTCCGATGATGATGACCGCAGCTGGAACACTTAAACCAGCTAAAGTGTTTGTTATTGGTGTTGGCGTTGCAGGGTTGCAAGCTATCGCAACAGCTAAAAGGTTGGGTGCCAGAGTTGAAGCATTTGATACTCGTGATGTTGTGGAGGAGCAAGTTAAATCACTTGGTGCAAAGTTTGTAAAAATTGATTTAGGTGATACTGGCCAAACTGATCAAGGTTACGCAAATGAACTAACTCCTGAACAAATATCTAAGCAGAAAGAACTTCAAAGCCTAGTCTGCGAAAGATCAGATATTGTGATTACAACAGCTCAAATCTTTGGAAGGCCAGCTCCTAAAATTATTGATGAGGCTACAATTAAAAAGATGAAACCAGGAAGCGTAATCCTTGATATGGCTGTAGAAACCGGTGGGAATGTTGAAGGCTCTGTTGTAGATGAGGTTGTAGATATTAACGGTGTAAAAGTTGTTGGTATCTCATATTTAGCTTCAAAGGTTTCCTCACATGCTTCTTTTGCTCTCTCAAATAATATTATTAATTGGATCACAGATTTTTATGATGAAGAATCTCATGCCCTTAGTTTTGATTTTGAAGATGAAGTTATTCAAAGCAGTGTCCTTGCATACGAAGGAAAAATAATGAATGAGAGGTTTGCATAATGGAAATGTATATTTTGCTAGGATTTGTTCTATTGTTGTCTATTTTTTTAGGTTTGGAGCTAATTTCAAAAGTTCCAAGTACTCTTCATACACCCCTAATGTCAGGTGCTAATGCTATTTCTGGAATCGCGTTAGTTGGTGCTTTAATGCTTTCAAGCGCCGGCCAAATGCAGGACATTTTAGCTTTCGGCGCTATTTTATTTGCTTCTATCAATGTATTTGGCGGTTATTTAGTTACAAACAGAATGTTAAGCATGTTTAAGAAGAAATAAAAAATATGGAAAATATAACCAACATCCAAGTCATCCAAAATATTGTTTACATTGTTTCCTCTGTAATGTTCATTCTGGGCATTAAGATGCTTGGCAAGGAAGCTACGGCAGTCAAGGGAAATTATCTATCTGCCCTTGCTATGTTCTCTGCGGTTGGAGTTACTTGTTTAAGTTTAGAAATTGACCTCAAAATTATTCTTGCTGGTATTTTATTTGGTGGCCTAATAGGCTCAATTATTGCTCTGAAAGTAAAGATGACCGCTATTCCAGAAATGGTAGCTTTGTTTAATGGTTTCGGTGGTTTGGCAACATTTTTAATTGCATGGTCATCCTTCAACGAACCAAGCAACTCTGTCTTCCAGCATGTGTTAATCATGTTAACTATTTATATTGGAGGCATAACTTTTTCAGGCTCCTTGATTGCGTATGGAAAACTATCTGAAAAATTAAAGCTCGGTAAAGGCTCAATAATTACAAATATTTTCATATCTTTCTTTTACTTGAGTATGCCGGCATTAATCTATGTAATTGCCGAGCCTTCAATTTCTCAGTTTGTTCCTCAAGTCCCATCCTATTTTTTAATATTCTTAGGCATAACATTAATTGCTGGCATTGGATTTGTGATGCCAATTGGTGGTGGTGATATGCCTGTTGTTATATCTTTGCTTAATTCACTCTCCGGTATTGCAGCAGCTTTTGCAGGCTTATTATTGTTAAATAATGTGCTTATTGTTGCTGGATCTCTTGTTGGAGCCAGTGGATTAATTTTAACTATCATAATGGCCAAGGCCATGAATAGAACTATCACAAATATTCTATTTGTGGGATATGCATCGTCTGCTCAATCAGGTGCTGCTGAGGAGCAGGGTGAAGTTAAACCCATTACTGCTGATGATGCATATTTAATTTTAGAAAATGCATCAAGTGTGTTGGTGGTTCCTGGGTACGGTATGGCAGTAGCTCAAGCTCAACATGTTGTTAGAGAAATGGGAGAACTGCTTGAGGAGAATGGTACAGAAGTAAAATATGGAATTCATCCTGTTGCAGGACGCATGCCTGGCCACATGAATGTTCTGCTAGCAGAAGCAAATGTATCTTATGATCTGCTTGCTGAGCCTGATGATGTAAATCCATCTATGGATACTATAGATGTTGCGATAGTGATTGGTGCTAACGATGTAGTTAACCCTTCTGCGACTGAAGAGGAAGGAAGTCCAATTTACGGAATGCCCATCATAGAAGTACACAATGCCAAAACAGTTTTTGTCCTCAAAAGATCAATG
>CABXFE010000034.1 GCA_902511425.1 uncultured SAR86 cluster bacterium | reverse complement strand
ACTAATTAATGCTAAAACGCCAGGCTCGTCTTTAACCTCCAAATAAACATAATATTTAAAAATCAAATCATCAAAGTTAAGCAAATTCGGCTTTTTAGAGAAATCTGGATAGTGCATTGGAGAGGATCCATTGAATTTTGAAAGCGCAAATAAATCAGAAATTAATCCAGATGCTGTTGATTCTCTTCCAGCACCAGACCCAGCCACATGAAATTCTCCTAGGAGATTTGTATCGAATTGAATACCGTTTCTCACTCCCTTTAATCCTGCCAAGCTTGAGTTCTTGCTGAGCATTACTGGATGGCTCCTTAACTCAACTCCTTTATCATTTAATTTTGCAACAGCTAAATGCTTGACGGTTAAATGAAATTCATTTGCATATGTAAAATCTTGTAATTGAATATTTTCAATGCCCTCAATATAAAAACCTGATGCTGGAAGACCACTATTAAAAGCTAAGGCTGCAAGAATCCCTATTTTATGAGCAGCGTCTGTTCCGTTAACATCTAGACTTGGGTCGGGTTCGGCATATCCCTTTTCTTGTGCTTCCTTTAATACAGACTCATAAGAAGCACCCTCTTCCATGTTACTTAATATGAAATTTGTTGTCCCATTAAGCATGCCTGCAACTTTAGAGATCCTATTTGCAGTCAAGTCATTTGAAAGCATCTTAATCGTCGGAGTACCTGCGCAGACAGCAGACTCAAACAACAGCTCAACATCATTTTTTTTTGCTAAATTAATTAACTCTTCGCCATGTTCAAAAATTACTGCTTTGTTTGCAGTTACAACGTGTTTACCTGATTCAAGTGCTTGTGCAATCAGATCTTTGGCTGTTTCAACTCCCCCAATTAATTCAACAACAACATCTATATCCTCATGCACTACATCAAAAATATCCCTTAAAATTTTTGTTGAGCCAGGATTGCATTTTGGATTATCACGTCGTGCACCAATACAAGATATTTCCCAGTCAGAATAGATCTCATTTCCATTAACTAATTGTTCATATAATCCAGTAGCAACATTTCCCCATCCGCAAATACCAATTTTTAATTTAGCCATATTTAATTTAATCTATTTAACAGCTCTTCTGGAGGAAGATATCCTGGAAGCAGCTCTCCATCTGACTTAATTATAGCTGGAGTACCTGTAATGCCAATCTTTTGGCCTAATAGAAAATGATTTTCAACAGGGTGATCTTGGCACAATGACAGCTGAACATCTTTGCCTTGCTTCATTTTGGTTAAAGTGCTTTTTGGATCCTCTGAACACCAGGCTGTAACAATTTTATTGTATGAAATAGAATCTAATCCTGATCTTGGAAAGGCAACATAATTTACGGTTATACCAAGATCATTGAAATCTTTTATTTCGTTATGGAACTTTCTGCAATACCCGCAATCCACATCTGTGAAAATAGTGACTCTATATTTTTCATTCTTAGATTTAAAACTAATAAAGTCATCCTTTGACAAAGCTTCATCTAGAATACTTTTACGTTTTAAATTTATCTCATCTTTAGTGGTATTTTGTAGCGTATTTCCTTCTACTGCATATAGCTCACCATAAAAAAAGAATTCTCCATTTTTAGAAGCATAAATGGGCTGCAAATCTCCAATATCAACTATAAATAAATTTTCTATTTGGGACTCCTTTATGCTTTGAACAGACATGCCATCAGGAAGAACTGCATTTATTTTAGATGAAATTAATAGCTCATCAGATTTTGTACCGGATGAAAAAACTAAAATGAATATGAACAATAATAACTTCATAAAAATTAACCTCTTGGATGATGTTGTTTAACCATATCGCTTAGCCTTTGTTTTGCAATATGAGTATATATCTGAGTTGTGGATAGATCACTATGGCCCAATAACATTTGAACAGATCTTAGATCTGCACCATTGTTTAATAAATGAGTTGCAAATGCATGTCTAAGAGTATGGGGAGAAATATCTAAAGAAAGCCCCGTTGCTTTTAAATAGGCCTTAATCCTATGCCAAAAGGCCTGTCTTGTGATTTTTTTGCCTTGTTGACTAATAAAAAAATCGCGCGAATTAAGAGATAGATTATTCTTCCGCCTAAATTCAATGTAAGTAATTAGCCATGATAGAGCATCATCTCCGAAAGGAATCATTCGCTCCTTTCCACCTTTGCCCATTACCTTTATCAAAGATCTATTCAAATCTATATTCCCATATTCTAAATTTATAAGCTCACTTATTCTGACTCCTGTGGCATACATTAGCTCTATCATTGTTCTATCTCTTAACCCGATAAAATTAGAACAATCTGGAGCCTTAATTAAGCTATTCACATCAATGATTGACAGAGATTTTGGGAGAGCTTTGCTACTCTTTAAGCCTGAGATATTTATGACTGGGTTTGATTTTAAGAGTTTTGCTTTGCTTAAATAATTAAAAAAATGTTTTATTGATGAAAGTTTTCTATTAATAGATGCATTAGATAGATTGATGCTTTTTAGATGCTTTAGGTAATTTTCTATATCCTCTTCAATTGCGCTTACAGCTTTATATCCTTTTTTTAAAAATAACCATTGATTAAAAGCTTTGCAGTCATTTGAGTAAGCTTTTATGGTATTTTCAGATAAGCCCTTTTCAAGGCGCAAGGTAGATAAAAAAGAATCTACTAGTGGATTCTTTTTTAAGTCAGAAGACATATGTTTAGTCTAATCTTTCTTTGATTCTTGCTGATCTTCCAGATCTTTCTCGGAGGTAATAGAGCTTCGCCTGTCTAACATCCCCTTTTCTTTTGACGGTAATAGAATCAATCATAGGACTATGGAGTTGAAAGGTTCTTTCAACGCCAATGCCACTAGATATTTTTCTAACTATAAAAGCAGAATTTAAGCCAGCATTTTTAATATTCATGACCACCCCTTCAAAAGCTTGAAGTCTGGTTCTATCTCCTTCTCTAACTTTGACAGATACTACAACCGTATCACCAGGTCTAAATGAAGGAATATCATCTTTTAACTGACTTGCTTCAAAGGACTCGATGATTTGTGCAGGCGTTTTTTCGTCAGTGGTTACAGGAGCAGCCTCATCTTCTAGCTGATCATCAGCTGATGCTTCATCAGAGGCAGATGCCTCCGCTGCAGGAGCTTCTGTCGATTGATCTTCCTGAGCAGGAGCCTCTTCAGCTACTGAATCTTCAGACGAAACCTCAGAGGATTCTGATGCTTCTACTGATGTATCTTCAGTTGAAGGTTCCTCTGAAACAGTTTCTTTTGCATCAACATTTTCAGCTGTTGTTGCATCTAAATTTTCGTTTTCTTTGTCTGCCATGATTTTGCCTAAAAAATGAGCTATAGGATACGCTTAGAAGCTAAATCTTCCAAGAGTTTTTTTTGTTTTTTTGTTAATTTTACACTTTTTAATAATTCAGGTCTTCTTTTAAAAGTTCTTATTAAAGCTTGGTCATCCTTCCATTCTTGTATTTTTTTATGATCTCCTGACAACAACACCTCTGGAACTGACTCTGAGTTAAAATTTTCTGGCCTAGTAAATACAGGCCCTTTTAAAAAACCTTGGCTTAATGAGTCGTGATCTACAGATTGTTTATTTCCAATTACTCCAGGAATAAATCTTGATAAAGAGTCTATGAGACTCAAGGCAGCAAATTCTCCTCCACTTAAAACAAAATCACCAATTGAAATTTCCTCATCAACATATTGTGAAATGAATCTTTCATCAATTCCCTCATACCTCCCTGAGATAATAGTGATATTTGATAAAGAAGATAATTCTTTAGCTTTTTGATGATTTAAAAGGCTTCCTTGTGGAGAAAGATTGATTACTCTGCCTAACAAATTAATGTGAATATCATTAAGTGATTTCTCCAGAGGCTCAGCCATCAGCACCATGCCTTGCCCTCCTCCATATGGCTTATCATCAACTTGGCCATGTTTATTAATTTGGTGTTCTCGTAAATTAAATATATTAATTTTGATATCTTCCCTTTCTATGGCTTGACCGAGTAAACCATAGTTTAATGCTTCAAATATTTCAGGGAATAAAGTGATGATATTTATATTCATCAGGTTTAATAGTCCTCCTGCCAATCAACTAATATAGAATTTTTTGATTTTTCGATTGAAATTATCACCCTGTTCTTTATGAACGGTATCAAAATATTTTTCAATTGTTTTTTAGCAGGCTTTACAACAAGAACATCATTAGCTCCAAAATTACTGACCTCATGAACAAGACCGAGATGTTGGCCCTCAAGATTTACGATCTTCATTCCTTCTAGTTCAAACCAATAGACCTCGTCACTCTCTAGTGCCGGGAGCTCTGATTTGAGAATATAAATATCCTTTTGGCCAAAAGCTTTAATTTCATCAATATCATTAAAAGGTTTGAGTTTAGCAATAATATTAGAATTGCTTTGTTTCATATATTCAAAATGCACTTCCTCCATAGTGGATGATGAAAGAGCATAAAATTTTTTAAATGAAAAAAGCGTTTCTTGGTTTTGAGCAAATGATCTGAGAAAAAATTCTCCTTTTAGACCCCGTGTCTTGCCTATTTTGGCAATGAGGATAAATAGTGAAAGATCTATTGTGTTATTTTTTCTCATCATCTGAAGGTTCTTCTTCAGATTCTTCTGCTGGAGCTTCCTCTTCTGCTGGGGCTGCTTCTTCAGCTACTGGTTCTTCTTCTGCTGCTGCCTCTTCTTCAGCTGCTTCTTTGGCTTTAGCTTCTAATTCAGCAATCTTCTGTGCTTTGATTGCTTCTTTCTTTTGTACTCTTCTGTCTTTTTTAGCATCTAGTTTTGCCTGTAGGTCATCTGGAGATAGCCTTGCATCTTTTGCTAATTCTTTTACCTTATCAGAGAGTTGTGCTCCTTGAGAAATCCAATGATCTAATCTATCTACATTAAACCTCATTCTTTCTTCAGATCCCTTTGCTGATGGGTTAAAAAAGCCTAAGCGCTCAATGAAAGCACCATCTCTCGGTTTTCTGGAGTCGGCAACCGTTATAAAGTAATAAGGGTTCTTTTTCGCTCCGCTTTTTGCAAGTCTAACTACTACCATAATAAAAATAATTTATGTATTAATAAAAAGGTGTGTATTTTAGGTTAACCTTGACGAATTTGATAGTGTTAATATATAAAGATTACAAAAAAATAAGATTGTGTCATTTCCATTAACTACATTAATTGCTTTAATTAGCTATTTCCTCTCTAGATCTGTTTTGAAGTCATCAAAACAGGTATATGCAGGATTATTTTTAGCCTTGCTAACTATTATCGGCTTCATGGGTTACACAAAGGGCATTACCATCCTGGGGCTTCATGTTTCTGCTACAAGCTTTAGCATAGTCATATTAATCGTCACTTTTTTTGAAACAACGTTGCTTGAAAGGCATATTACTAAGATTAAAAAAAGGAGAGATTGGCTCTAACGTAAAATCTGTTGAAAGGGAATATAACGAAATATTTCTTTTAATTGGATTTGGTCTCGGCGGTATAGTTCTGTCGCTTATATCCGGACTTATGGTTCTTGGTGAGTTAGATTTAGAATTAATATTTAAAATTGTCTTTACTGTATTTGCTTTAATAATTTATGTCCTAACGTTTTTAGGGGTAAAATACGCTAACCTCAAGGTAAGATATGCAGTAAGGGGAACTATCCTTTCTTTTGCTATGGTCCTTTTGGCATATTTTGGTAATTCAATTATTTTAATAAACTACTTGTAAATTCTTCTTGAGCACTAATTCAATTTCTTTTCTATTCCTAGCGCTATTTGTCTTATTGATATTTTCTGCGTTCTCATCTGGTTCTGAGACTGGGATGATGGCATCAAACAAAGTTAAATTAAGAAATATAGCTAAAGGCTCTAAAGGGGCCATGAGGGCTCTTAAATTACTACAAAGACCAGATGTGTTGCTTGCATCAATCTTAATTGGTAATAACTTTGCTAATATTTTAGCCTCTGCATTGGTCACAATAATAATGATTGATTATTTCAACGGGAATGTGCTGCTTGGATCAATAATTTTAACTCTTGTGATATTAATTTTTTCTGAAATTACCCCAAAAACTATTGCAAGCGTTTATCCAGAAAATTTTGCAACAAGATCCTCTTGGATGCTAAAAATATTAGTTATTATTTTTAAACCTCTTGTATGGTTAACAAATATTCTAAGCTCGAGAATTCTTAAAATATTTAATGTTGATCCAATGCAATCAGCAAGCAATGATAATTTAAACTCAGATGAATTAAGGACATTGCTAGAGGAGCATGGTGATTTAATTCCAAACCAGTCCCGAGAGATGCTCTCATCTATCCTAGGTATGGAGGAATTAACAGTTGAAGACATTATGACACCTCATGCTGAAATCATTGGTATAGATATTACAAAAAGTGTTGAAGCTGCTCAAAAAATTATTGGCTCATCTTATTACAGTAGATTACCAGTTTTTAAAAAATCTATTGATCAGGTTATAGGTATGCTCCATCTTAAGGACTCGCATCAATTCATAGAAGCACTTGAGGCTGAAACTGATATAAAAAGCATTCTCTTTGATACAACATTTATATCTCAAACTACAACTATTTCTGTGCAACTTGGTCAATTTCAAAATCAAGATAATAACCTTGCTTTAGTTGTTGATGAATATGGTGAAATACAAGGCCTGCTAACCATGGAAGATATCTTTACAGAGATTGTTGGAAAGTTTGGTGCTGCTAAGGCAGATTTAGAGAAAGAATTTATCGTTAAAAAGGATGGCTCTGTCATAGCTGATGGCAACTCAAAAATTAGAGAGTTAAATAATTTTATGAATTGGGACATTGATGAGGATGGTTCAAAAACCATCAATGGAACCATCACTGATTATCTTGATCAAATTCCGCAAGAGAATGTCTGTCTAGAAATTAATAACTACAGGATAGAAATTTTAAATATAGATGATAACTCTATTAAAAAGTGAAAATTAACAAAAAGGAGAGCTAAGCTCCCCTTTGTAAATTAATTAGCATTATTAATTAATGAACTAATAATCCAAAAATTATAGTTAGCGCAACTCCAGAGTGAATGACTGCTTTGACAGAAGTAATCATTACATTCATTTTTCCAAATAATGCATTAGCCTCAATTAATAAAATAATTGCTAGTCCAATCCAAAGACTACTCATGCTTGTTTCGGCAATCATTGGTAAGCCGCCGCCATGAGCTGAGTAAACCATTAAGTAAAGCATTGGTAATGAAAACAAAGTATTAGTACGTGAAGCTAATCCTGCTTTAGCACCAGCCTCTGCTGCATCAGCTGATCCCGCAATGACTTTCTTTTGATTAGGCCAAATTACAAACCACACATTTGCAGCCATGATCGTGCCCATTACTGCACCCAATACAATACCTACATTAACTGTAATACTTAACCAATATAATAAATATAAACCGGTTAAAAATGTAAACGCTGCTGCCCATCTAAAGTACCACAAAGCATTTGGGACTAATTTCTGAACTACATCTGACTTTGCAGAGGCTTCCGACTCCTTAAAATATTCAGTTTGGACAAAATTAAAATAATAAAGTAGTCCTATCCAAAGCACTCCAAAAAGAATGTGAGCAAATCTGATTAGTACTGTTCCAAGATACGCTTCCATATTCAA
>CABXFE010000033.1 GCA_902511425.1 uncultured SAR86 cluster bacterium | reverse complement strand
AGTTTTCAAATAATTACAGTTTAATTAATTCCATATTTCAATTAATTGAATCTTTTACATGGAAACTTTATTTTTAGAACCCTACACAATATTACTTATAGCAGGCTTCATAGGCTTTTTTATGGCCTTTGGTATTGGGGCAAATGATGTTGCTAATTCTATGGGGACATCAGTAGGTAGTAAAGCTATTACTATTAAGCAAGCAATTATTATTGCAGCAATATTTGAATTTCTAGGTGCTTTTCTTGCTGGTGGCGAAGTCACATCTACAATTAGAAAAGGTATCGTAGATCCTCAGTTATATGTGAATGAAACAAATATATTTGTTATTGGCATGCTATCTGCGCTCTTAGCAGGAGGTACTTGGTTATACGTTGCTAGTTTGAGAGGGTGGCCTGTTTCAACCACACATACGATCGTTGGATCCATTATTGGTTTCGTATTAATTACCAAGGGCGTTGATGCAGTTTCGTGGGGAAAAGTAGGTAATATTGCTATGAGCTGGGTTACTTCTCCGCTATTTTCAGGGACATTAGCATTTGGTCTATATATTTCAGCTAAAAAACTTATTTTAGATAGATCTAATCCTGGAGAAGCTGCAATAAAGTACATCCCTTTTTATAGCTTTCTTGTCGCTGCTGTAATTTCCCTAGTCACAGCAAGGAAGGGTTTAAAGCATGTTGGAGTTGAGTTCAGTGATAATGAAGTCTATTTATTCATTGCAATATTCAGTTCCTTGGTTGGGCTGGCAACAGCATTCTTCCTAAGAAATAACAAAGAACAAATTATGCGAGAGGGTGGTATTGAATTTGCATTTGGATTGTTAATGATAGTTTCAGCCAGTGCTATGGCCTTTGCTCATGGCTCTAATGATGTGGCTAATGCAATTGGCCCATTGGCTGCGATTGTTAGTGTTGTTGATACTGGTGAAATTGGCTCGAAGGCAGCCATAAGTCCCTGGGTTTTATTTATTGGTGGTATTGGCATAGTTTTTGGTTTGGCTACCCTTGGATCAAGAGTTATCAAAACTGTAGGCAGGAAAATTACTGCATTAACACCAAGCCTTGGATTTTCAGCAGAAATGGCAACTGCATCAACGGTAGTAGCTGCATCTTATTTAGGCTTCCCAATCTCAACAACTCACACTTTAGTTGGTGGCGTTATAGGTGTTGGTTTGGCAAAGGGAGCAGAGCATCTTGATTTTGCATCAATTAAAAGAATTATAGCCTCATGGCTTGTAACAATCCCTGCGGGAGCTGCCTTTACTGTTTTATTCTACGTACTACTAAGGATTATTTTTGGAGTCTAAAGAATGGCTCTTAGGTCTTTTTATGTTGCAGTTTTTATAATATTTGGAATTAACAATCAGCTTTACGCATCTCATGATTGGTATGGCAAAGTATTTGTTGATTATCAATCTACTTCAAATGATATAAATGGTAATAAAACCGATGTAAATAATAATGCTTCAAGATTTGGAATCAAAGGTAGCTTCTTATTATCAGATAACTCTAAACTTAAGTTAGTTTATCAAGCAGAGTATCAATTTGATCCTGTTGATGGAAAAGCAAGAGGCGAAGATGGCACCTTAAAACAGCGTAATACCTTTATTGGCATTCAAACAAATCTAGGCATGCTTTTTGCTGGCAAACATGATTCGGCCTTTAAAAAATCTCAATTAAAAATAGACTTATTCAATGACCTGGCTCCAGATATTAAGAATATCTTGCATGGTGAAAATCGTCTAAAGGATTTTGTTGGTTATACCACGCCAAAGTACATGGGTAAGGTTTTTGCAACATTTAATAGCTTCAAGAATCCATCACTCTCAGGTAAAAAGTACAGATCTTACTCAGTCAATTTTTCTGGAGATCTCTTTCAAGCAGCCATTGGGATTGATGACTCAATGAGGGGATATGATTCCACAAGACTTAGTATTTTAATTCCATTAGATAATTCAAAAATCGGATTATTAAATCAAAAGACTAAAAATCTCTCATCAGGCAATACAAACAATGGCTATGTTATAAGTTTCTCAAGAAAAATTGGTCCAAAGGGAACATTTAAAATTCAGCATGCTTCCTCAAGTATGAAAATTGATTCAGGGAGGCACATAACCATCGGATATGATTATCAGTTGAGGAAATCTTCCAAGATTTTTACGTTCTATTCACAGCAGGAGTCCTCAAACAAAAGAAAGGCTAAGGATATTCTTTCAATTGGCATAGAGCACAAATTTTAAAAATTTAAATACTATAGCGTTGGAGTTACAATGCCAATATGTCTAAATTTATAAAACTATCCTTAATACTAAATATTTTCTTCTTCGTGGGGTGTTCCGATAATAACTCTATCATTGCGATAGCAGAGACGGAGCCAGTTACAACAAGTGGCGATGCTGCAGATGACCCGGCAATAGTTATTAATTATAACAACCCACAGCAGTCAATAATTCTTGGAACTGATAAACGAGCAGGGGTCTATGCATATGATCTTTCTGGAAAAAAAATATCATATGCTGCGCTGGGTGAAATAAATAATATAGATGTAAGACAGGTTGATAATAAAATTTTTGTGGTTGCATCAAATAGAACAGCTAAATCAATTGAGTTTTGGGAATTTAATCAACAAGAATTTTTTAATAATCTTCCGCAATCAGGCAATCTTTTCGATATTGCTGCTAGGTCAATGACCATTCCAACAAATATAGATGTTTATGGTATTTGCGCCGGCTTGATTGATGAAGTGCCAATCGTTTTTATTACTGAAGATAAAGGTCCGCGCGTTGAATTCTGGGTACCTCAAACTCGAACACTCATAGGTACTTTCAGCAATGGGGGCGAATCAGAAGGCTGCGTGTTTGATGATGAAAATAAGACAGTATTCATTTCAGAGGAAGAGGTGAATGGGGTTTTAAAAGCTTATAACTTAAATAATGAATTTCCATTTGAAATTCCTTTTATTGTAGATTCTCGAGAGGGAAATATTGGTGGTGATCCAGAGGGACTAACAATCTATAAAACTTCTGAAAAAGAGGGTTATATCTTACTTTCATCCCAAGGAGATAATAAATACAACGTTTATAATCGAACTTATCCTCACGAATTTATCTCAAGTTTTACCATTGACGATGATCCAAAAGGTATTGATGGCACGTCAGAAACCGACGGCATTGATGTTGCAAACTATAATCTAAGAGGAAAATTTTCTAAGGGTTTAATGGTCGCTCAGGACGGTTACAACTATGATGGGGAAGAGCTGAAGAATCAAAACTTTAAAATCGTTCCTTTTAAGCCCATTCTTAAATCTATAAATAAAAGTAAGTAGTTTTTATTCTTTGGTTGACGATTCAATAAGTTCCGTTGAGTAGCCTGAATAAACCTCTATAAATTCTGGATGAGTCAATATCCAAAATTCATTGTTTTCAATTTTTTTAAAAACAATGTTAGCTAATTCTCCTGGTGTCATGCCTTCTTTAACACCATCGGCAAGCCATTGAGCATTGTTCTTGGCGCTTTCATGTTGGTCGATTGAGGATTCATCAAGGTCTAAGCCAAGGTGATCTCTTTCAATGATGTTGGTTTTAACCAATCCAGGGCAAAGCACAGATACTCCCACTTTATTATTATCAGCTAGATCCTCATGCAAGGTTCGGGTCAAACCTACTACAGCATGCTTAGTGGTTGTATAAGGAGCAAGAGCAGGGCCAACGATGATGCCTGCCATGGATGATGTATTAATAATGTGACAGCGCTCTTGGCTGGCAACCATCTCGTCAACAAAGAGGTTTAAACCATAAATAACACTCATTAAATTTACATCAATAATTCGTTGCCAGTTTTTTCGATCAGCTTTCCAGGCTCGACCCTCCAAAAAGATTCCTGCATTATTAAACAGGAAATGAACTGTACCAAACTCACCCTCAATTTTTTCTTTCGCTTTGAAAAAGTCCTCTAATTTAGATACATCACACTTGATGATCATGGAGGGACACTCAGCCATAAGGTTATGGGTCTCATTTAAACCATCTTCATTCAGGTCCATTAAGACAACATTCATTTGAAGTTTTGCAGCATGCAATGCTAGGCCTCTGCCAATTCCACTGGCAGCGCCAGTGATTAAGGCAGTTTTGTTTGTAAAAATATCAGCTTGCAAGATACCCACCGTCAATAGGGTAATAGGATCCAGTTATATAAGATGCCTCGGATGATGCTAAGAAATAAATTAAGTTGGCTACTTCGTCTGATGTTGCAACTCGATTCATAGGAATGCGTTGTAGCATGTATTGCATGATATTTTCATCTTTCATAAGTTCAGTATTCATGGGTGTATCGATCACACCTGGGCCAATGGCATTTGCTCTAATGTTCATGGTGGCATAGTCTTGCGCAATTGATTTGGTTAAACCCACCACTGCATGTTTAGATGCTGCATAGGGTGCTTGGGCTGCACTCGCCCTTACTCCCATGATCGAGGCAACATTCACAATTGCTCCTGCATCAATCTTTTGGGCGGTTGCCAGTTTTAAGAATTCTCGACAGGCATAAAAGGTGCCATGTAAATTAATATCGATGGTTCTATGCCACTCCTCAACTGAATATTGATGTAATGGGTTTAGAGCTGGGCTGATACCAGCACAATTCACAAGCACATGAGCTGGACGATTGCTTGCTTGCAAGTCCGCAAAAACCGTATCTATTTGGGTATGGTTAGTAATGTCACAATGTACAAAATTAACATTGCAAGTATCTGATCTAAGGCTATTTACTGACTGATCTCCTGCATCTTTATTGGCATCGAGTATTAGTACTTCATAACCTTCATCTAAAAATCGCTTCACTGCACTCAAGCCAATGCCTGAGGCACCACCTGTGATTACAGCTAATGGTTGTGTGTTTATATCTGCCATGTTCTTTCTATATAAAATTAAGTTATTTTATTGTATCTAATCAACTATAACGAATCAGGAGTTTACGAACAATCATGGAATATTTATCAGAATCATTGACAAAAAAAAACCAGTTGATACTCATTGATTGATGAATGTATTTATAAGATAGTAAAATCCCAATGATGCATTCTGACAAATACATACAAGCTTTGGTAGACAGCCAATCTTTTTTTGAAATTCATCAAGAAAATGTTCTTGGTGTAAATATGGATGTTTTTAAAAATCGACCTAGATCATTGGTCGATTTTATTGAGCTGTCTGCAAGCCATGGCGAAAAACCTTATTTGATCTATCTAGATAAAGTTATCAGTTTTACTCAACATCTTACATTGGTAAAAAAGGCAGCTTATATATTGCAATCACAACATAATGTTAAACCTGGAGACAGAGTTGCTATTTATGCTGCAAATTGCCCTGAATGGATTATATTTTTCTGGGCTACTGTGAGTATTGGTGCGATCGCTTGCGGTTTGAATGGGTGGTGGAAAGGTTCTGAAGCTATCAAGGCCATAGATGCTGCTGATCCAAATATTATTGTTTGTGATCAAAAACGGTTTGATAGGATTGCTGATCAAGTAAAGCATCCAACCCTTATTTTTGAAGATTTAGATTTATCTTCATGCGTCGAAGAACTTCAGTCTTTCACCCGCATTGACGAAGATGAGTGTGCTTGTCTTTTATATACCTCAGGGACAACAGGAACACCGAAGGGTGTGATGACCTCGCATCGATCCATGATTGCTAATTCAACATTACAAATGTTGCAAGGTGCTGCTGTTTCTCAGCATTCATCAAGCTATGGGATTGATTGGTCCAAGAACACACCAACCAGCTTGCTCACATCTCCTTTATTTCATGTTTCAGGTTTATCTGCGGGAGCTGTAACCAGCTTATTTGCAGGCTCTACAACCCTGGTTTATGACGGAAGATTTCTAGCAGATAAGGTGATTAAATTAATACAAAAATTTAGCGTTACTTCTTGGGGTGGAGCTGTTCCTACAGCGCTTAAGAGATTGTTGGATGAGGCTGAAGCAAAAAACTTAACTCTTGAGAGTGTATTGGTTGTTGGTGGTGGAGGAGCTCCCATGCCTCCTGAACTAATCGAAAGAACAAAAGGAGTTTTTCCCAATTCTGAGTATAGTTTTGGTTACGGTTATGGGCTTACTGAATCAGGCGCCATTACTATTATTAATTGGGGTGAAACACTTAAAGCAGAACCTTCTTCACCTGGCCAATCAATGCCAAGTATTAAAATTGAATTAAGGGATGAAGAGGGTAAGTTAATTACGGCGGATTCCGTAGAAGGTGAAATACACGTTCAGAGTCCATCGGTAATGCTGGGCTATTACAACAACCCAGAAGCATCTGCTGCTGCTCTGACCAATGATCGATGGTTGCGAACAGGAGACTGGGGCTACAAGAAAGGTTCGCTGTACTTCATCTCATCAAGACGGACAGATCTGATTTTAAGAGGTGCTGAGAATGTTTACCCTCAAGAAATTGAATTAATTTTAGATTCTCACAAGGACATTGAGGAATCAGCTGTGATAGGTATACCTCATGCTGATTTGGGTCAAGAAGTGATGGCGATAGTATCGACTAAAAATTCTCAGTTGAGCGATTCTCAATTATCAGCATGGGTTGGTAAAGATCTTGCAGATTTTAAAGTGCCTTCAAAATGGAAAATGATTAATACACCTTTGCCTAGAAATGCTTCCGGAAAATTAATGAAACATGTTTTAATAGATACATCTAAAAATACAATGGTTGAAGAAGATGAGTGATTCAAAAGATTTGCTAAGAGCTCCCTTTGAGCTTGCGTATAACTATAAGCGCTCAAATGGGCCTGTAATGTCTAAGTTTTTTGAGGCTCTAGGAGAGCAAAAAATTTTAGGAACAAAAAGTAGTACTGGGAAAGTTTTTTCGCCCGCTGCTGAATTTGACCCTGATACTCATGAGTCTTTAAATGATATGGTTGAAGTTGGTCCCGGAGGATCAGTTGAATCGTTTAGTTGGATTGAAGCCCCACAAAATCATCATTTAATCAAAGAGCCATTTGCCTTTGCTTTAATAAAACTTGATGGAGCTGACTCCTCTATGCTTCACATGATTACGGATTGCAATGAAGCAGATTTGAGTATCGGTACAAGAGTGACAGCTGCATGGTCTGAAACTACAACAAAAAGAATTACAGATATAAAATTTTTTACTTTAGAAAAATGAGCACAGAAGATACACCAAAAGATTATTCGGAATCACCCATTAATTTAGAATATTTCTATACAGCTGGTTCAGCCACGACCAGGTTTTTAAATCAGGTTAAAGAAGGCAATATTGTTGGCCAGGGTTGTCCAAAATGTAAAGCAGTTTACGTTCCCCCAAGAGGGAGTTGTCCAAGATGTGGAGTTGCAACCGACATAGAGGTTCCACTGACTGATAAAGGTTGCATAGAATCATTTACTGTAGTGCACATTCCTATTCCAGGAAATCCTATCGTGCCTCCTTATGTTTGCGCGATGATTAGATTGGACGGAGCGAACATATCATTTTTACATCTTATTCAAGATGTTGATATTGAGAACATAAGAATAGGCATGCGCATTCAGGCTGTTTGGAAGCCTAAAGAAGAGTGGACTCATTCTTTAGAGAATATTAAATGGTTTGCTCCTATCGATGAACCAGATATAGATGTTGCAACATTGAGGTTCCAAGAATCATGAAAAGAGTTGCCATCGTTGGGTATGCTCAACATCCAATATTAAAAAATGCGGGAGCGTTGAATGAGGTTGAGCTCATCATGCCGGTGGTGCATCAGCTATTTAATGATTTGGGTATCAGCCAAAAGGACATTGATTTTACCTGTTCTGGTAGTTGTGAT
>CABXFE010000032.1 GCA_902511425.1 uncultured SAR86 cluster bacterium | reverse complement strand
TTTACCGCCATTGCTGCCTCATGCAGTACCTCTGAGACTGTTGGATGACTGAAAATAGTTAATCCAAGATCTTCTGCGCTGGCTCCAAACTCCATTGCAACAACTCCTTGCTGAACAATATCTGCAGCTGATGGCCCGAATGCATGAACGCCAAGTATTGTATCTGTTTTTTTATCAGCTATGACCTTAATAGATCCCGTGCTTTCACCAGAAGCCAATGCTCTTCCACTTGCTGCAAAAGGAAATGAACCTGTTTTAAATTCTATATTTGCATGCGTAAGATCCTCTTCAGTTTGTCCAACCCATGCAACTTCAGGATGAGTGTATATAACGGAAGGAACTAAGTTATAAGCCATCTCTGCATGCTTTCCAGCAATCCTCTCAACAACCATGATACCTTCCTCAGAAGCCTTATGAGCTAACATTGGTCCTCTAACAACATCTCCAATAGCCCAAATATTTTCAACTTTAGTCTCACAAAAATCATTTACTGGAATAAAACCTTTTTCATCAACAGATATGCCACAATTTATATCAAGCAGATTTTCTGTATTTGGTTTTCTTCCAACTGCAACAATTAATTTATCAAATGTTGCTTTAGAAACGTCGCCATCATGCTCATAAGTAACAGAAACAGATTTATTATTCGATATTGCAGAAGTTACCTTGCAGCCTAAATTAATATTTAATCCCTGCTTATTAAATTCTTTAAATACATCTTTAGCAATTCTTTTATCTGCCATAGGCAAAAACTCATCCAAGGCTTCTAGCACCATAACTTCAGAACCCAATCTTGACCAAACACTTCCGAGCTCTAATCCAATGACTCCTGCGCCTATAATTCCTAATTTTTTTGGAACTGATTCGAATTCTAGTGCTCCAGTGCTGTCAACAATATCTTTGTGATTGATCTCTGCAACTGGAATATTAATTGGGGACGAGCCTGTGGCAATGACAATGTTTCTTGTTTCAAGAACTTCTGAATTATCGTTAGAAGTTACCTCAACATGATTTGAATCAATGATTTTTGCATGACCATAAACTTGAGTAACTTTATTTGCTTTAAAAAGACCAGAGATACCTGAGGTTAATTGAGTAACAATTTTGTTTTTTCTATCCATCATTTTTGAAATGTCTAGCTTTGGCTTGCTAACAGATATACCGTGATCAGAAAAATGATTAATAGCATCTGCGTATCTATGAGATGAGTCAAGCAATGCTTTAGAAGGAATGCATCCAACATTTAGGCATGTGCCGCCTAATTGCGTGCTTCCATCAGCACCAGAAGATTTCTCAACACAGGCTGTTTTTAGTCCTAGTTGCGAAGCTCGGATGGCTGCAACGTATCCTGCTGGACCACTTCCAATTACAATAACGTCATACATTTTAATGCCTCATAAGTTTAAAAGAAGTTTTTCAGGAGACTCTAATTGATCTTTAATAGCAATCAAAAATGCTACAGCTTCCTTTCCGTCTAGAAGGCGATGATCATAACTAAGAGCAAGATACATCATAGGTCTTATAACTATTTCACCATCTATAACTACTGGTCTATCTTGAATGGTATGCATTCCTAGAATAGCAGTTTGAGGAGCATTTAATATTGGAGTAGATAACAGTGATCCGAAAACACCTCCATTAGAAATAGTGAATGTTCCACCTTGCATTTCAGCAATTGAAAGCTTTCCACTCCTCGCCTTATCAGAAAAATCAAGAATTGATTTTTCAACATCTGCTAATCTCAAATTATCTGCATTCCTAATGACTGGAACAACTAGACCTCTTTCAGTTGAAACAGCGACACCCACATCCTGATAGCCATGATAAACAATATCACTTCCATCAATCGAAGCATTGACCACTGGAAACTTTTTTAAAGCCTGCACTGCTGCTAAGACAAAAAATCCCATGAATCCAAGCTTTACCCCATGCTCTGCAAAGAAATCTTCGCCATATTTTACTCTTAGATCTTTAATTGGCTTTAAGTCTACCTCATTGAATGTTGTTAGCATGGCGGTTTCTTGCTTAACGGTTAGCAATCTATTGGCTATAGTTGAGCGTAACCGTGACATTGGCACCCTTTCTTCAAATCTATCCATTGAGGTTAATGCAGGAGTTGGAGTTTTACTAGAACTCTGGGTGTTACTGTCCGGTGTTATTTCTTCATTCTTAGGTGAAGATTCCTCAAGGTAATTAACCACATCTGCTTTAGTAATCCTCCCATCTTTTCCTGATCCATCAATAGCGTCAACATCAAGGTCATGCTCTTTCAATAATTTTTTAACCGCAGGTCCATTCTCTTTTGCTGCAGAGTCCTCCAAATTATTTTTATCAGATTTTTGTTGATCGCTTGAGTTAGATTTTTTTTCTGGAACTGATGTTTCTTGACTATCAAGCTGTTTTCCTTTTTCAAATTCTGCTATTAACTCGGCGCTTAACACTACCTCACCTGCTGATTTCAAGACCTTGGAAATGACGCCGTCAAATGGAGCAACAACTTCTAATACAACTTTATCTGTTTCAATTTCTGCTATAACTTCATCTTGTTTAACAGATTCACCTTCTTGCTTAACCCAGTTTGCAATGGTTCCGTCTGCTACAGACTCTGGAAATGTTGGGGACTTTATTTCTATTGACATAATTCTTTCTCTAGGATTTTAAAGCTTCAATAACTAAAGCTTCTTGTTGTTGAATGTGTAATTTGTTTAAACCAACTGCTGGTGCTGCTGATGCCTTTCTGCTGATTAATTCTATTTGAGCAGAATTAATTCTGTCTAAAACTATTTGCAATCTATGACGATGACTAAACCATGCTCCTTGATTGCTAGGTTCTTCCTGACACCATATAAATTTTACTGCGTTCTTGTATGGCTTGATAATCTTTTCAAGAGTGTCATAGGGAAAAGGGTAGAGTTGCTCAATTCTGATTAAGGCAATATTTTTAATCCCAAGCTCCTCTCTTTTTGCCAAAAGATCATAATATACCTTTCCGGAACACATTATAATTTTCTCTACCTTGCTAGAATTTTTTATGGTGTCGTCAATAACATACTGAAAAGATCCATCTGTTAAGCTCTCAATAGAGGAGACAGCTGCGGGGTTTCTCAGTAAGCTTTTTGGAGAAATAACAACCAAAGGTCGTCTCATTTTTCGTATTGTTTGAAATCTTAGTAAGTGATAAATCTGCGAGGGTGTACTGGGCACACAAACCTGAATATTTTCATTTGCACACAACTGCAGAAATCTCTCAAGCCTTGCACTAGAATGCTCTGGACCCTGCCCTTCATAACCATGTGGAAGTAACATAACTAATCCAGATAGACGTTCCCATTTATGCTCAGCAGAAACAATAAATTGATCTATGACTACTTGAGCACCATTTACAAAATCTCCAAATTGAGCCTCCCAGATAACTAGCCCTGATGGCCTTGTAGCAGAATATCCATACTCAAATCCAAGAACCGCCTCTTCAGATAAAAGAGAATCATATATATCAATCGTTGTGTTTGAGTTTTCTGCAATTTTTACCAAAGGCATGTGTCCTTTTCCATCTTCTTGATTTAAAACAACAGCATGACGATGGGAAAATGTTCCTCTTCTAATATCCTGACCAGAAAATCTAATAGGATATCCTTGATCTAAAAGTGTTGCGTATGCCATATTTTCAGCAAAGCCCCAGTTCACCGGTATGTTTCCATCAGCCATCTCTCGCCTATCAGAATAAATTTTTTCGACTTGCCGCTGAAGGACATAATTTGAAGGCGGGGTAAATGCCTCATGAGCAAGATTATGAAATCTGTCCTTATCAAACTTAGACTCAATTTTTACATCTCCTTTCTGATTCATATATGGAGTCCAATCAAACCACATAGCTTCATTTGGCTTTGTTGCAAGATTGTGAACAACAGAATTTCCTTTTTCGATTGCAAGCCTATAATTTTTTTCAGATTCATCACATTCAGTCTTAGATATTACTCCTGCAGAAATAAGCTTTTCTTGATATGAGCTTTTTACTGAAACTTGATTAGCAATAGTCTTATACATTATTGGTTGTGTTGAAGATGGTTCATCAGCTTCGTTATGTCCTCTTCTTCTGTAGCAAAACATATCAATAACAATATCTTTTTTAAAATTATGTCTATACTCGCAAGCTAGTTTAGCCGCAAATACAACCATCTCTGGATCATCTCCATTTACATGCAGAATTGGAGCCTCAATCATTTTTGCTACATCGGTCGCATACGGTGTAGATCGTGAATCTTCCGAATTAGAGGTTGTGAAACCAATTTGATTGTTAACTATCACATGAATGGTTCCTCCGACTCCATACCCTCTAGTTTGAGACATTTGAAGTGTTTCCATCACAACTCCTTGCCCAGAAAAAGAAGCGTCTCCATGAATTAAAATAGGGACAACCAATTTTTTTTGCTGGTCATTCAGTCTGTCTTGCCTGCCCCTAACTGATCCGAGGACTACAGGATCCACTATTTCTAGGTGAGATGGATTGTTCGCTAGTGAAACATGCACCTCTCCATTTGGAGTTAAAATATTTGTTGAAGAGCCTAGATGATATTTCACATCTCCAGTGCTTGCGCCTTCTAGTTCATAATCTTCTTCAAATTCAGTAAATAATTCTTTGGGGGATTTCCCTAATACATTAACTAATAAATTAAGCCTGCCTCTATGCGCCATTCCAAAACAAATTTGCTCTGCACCAAAAATGCCGCAATTCTGTATCAAGCTATCGACTAGTGGAATAAGAGACTCAGCTCCATCAATACCAAACCTCTTCATGCCTGGATATCTAGAAGCTAGGAATTTAGCAAGACCCTCGGCTGAGCTTAATCGTTTTAAAATATATTTTTGCTCATCAGGATTAAAATTTAATTTTCCTAAATTTGGTTCTAACCTCTTTTGAAACCATTCTCTTTCAGATAATGATGAAATGTAGTTGTACTCAATCCCAAGAGTTCCACAATATATTGCTTCCAAGGCTTGTATGATTTCAGATAAAGACGCTGATTTTTTTTCTATTTTTAGTGTGTCTGTATTGAAAACCTCTGAAAGATCGGAGCTGTTAAGATCATGAAAACTCAGCTCCAAATCATCACAATGGCGAGTTGGTTTCAAGCCAAGTGGGTCTAACATAGCCTTATAATGACCCCTATTTCTATATGCTTGAATCAATTGAATAACTTTAACTTGCTTAGAATTAGAAATATGGTTAGAAGATTGTTCATTGATAGGCGGATTTATCTCATCTTCTTTTAGCCTCTGAACAATCTCTTGGTGAGATACTTCATGCTGTTCATCGCTGACACTAGGCAATGAGTCAAAATATATTTTCCAATCATCAGGAACTGTTGAAGGATCCCTTAAATACAATTCATACAAAGATTCTAGGTATGAGCTTTGGGCACCCGCAGCGTGCGAGGTTGACCAAAATGTCTCCATATTATTCATTTTAGAATTCAGCTAACTGCATCAGAGGCAATAAGATTTTGTTTACTCTTTCCTGAAAGTAACATTGACTTGATTTCACCTATTGCTTCATTTGGGTTAAGTCCTTTTGGGCAAACACTTACACAATTCATAATGCCATGGCATCTGTAAACACTGAATGGATCAGATAAATCTTGAAGCCTCTCTGCAGTTTTGGTATCTCTTGAGTCAGCAATAAATCGGTAAGCTTGAAGTAACGCTGCAGGTCCAACAAATTTATCTGGATTCCACCAAAAGGATGGGCAACTGGTTGAACAACATGCACACAAAATACATTCGTATAGACCATCTAATTTATCTCTATCTTCTGGTGACTGAAGTCTTTCCCCGATATCTACAGGAGTATCATTTTGAAGAAACGGCTTAATTTTTTCATATTGAGCATAGAATTCAGTCATATCAACAACTAAGTCTCTTACAACTGGAAGACCAGGTAATGGGCGAAGATCTAGCTTATTTTTTTTAATTACCGTAGATAAAGGAGTGATGCATGCCAAGCCATTTTTTCCATTAATATTCATGCCATCGGAGCCACAAACTCCCTCTCTGCACGATCTTCTGTAGGAAATAGTAGGGTCCTTTTCCTTTAATTGGTTGAGTAGCTCCAATACCATAATATCTCTTTTAGGTTTTTCAAACTTAAAAGTCTGCATATAGGGGAAGCTATCTTTTTCTGGGTTATATCTATAAATGTTGACGCTAATCATAATTAATTATCAGTAGGTTCTTACTTTTGGAGGAAAAGCTTCGACTTGAGATGGCTCAAAATTTACATGCCTTTTGCCTAAAACTTTAGTGGTTGGATCATATAGTGAGTGACATAACCAGTTCTCATCATCTCTGTCAGGATAATCTTCTCTGGCATGAGCCCCTCTACTTTCAGTTCTTTGAAGAGATGAAATGGCTGTTGCCTCAGCAACCTCAAATAAGTTTTGCAATTCTATAGCTTCAACTCTATTTGTATTAAAAGCAGCACTTTTATCTTTTAAGTGAAGATTCTCTATTTTTTCTCTAATTTCTTCTAATGCTGAAACACCTTTGTCCATGTAGTCTCCTCGTCTAAAAACACCAAAATAATTCTGCATGACTTCCTGAAGTTCTTTTTTTACTGCTGAAACCTCATATCCTGCTGAAGACTCATTGAGTTTATTTAGATTATGAAGCGCTAATTCAATATCATCTTTATCAGAATCTGCAACACCACCTCCTGATTTTAAGGCTTCGTTAATGTGCAGTCCTGCTGCTCTGCCAAATACAACTAGATCTAGTAATGAATTGCCTCCGAGTCTATTTGCACCGTGCACTGAAACACAAGCAGCTTCACCAACTGAAAATAAACCTGGAATATAATCATCGTCAGAACTGCTAAGTTTAAACGCTTGACCATGAATATTTGTTGGCGTACCTCCCATCATATAATGACATGTTGGGACAACTGGAATTGGTTCGAAAACTGGGTCCACTGCAGCAAAAGTCCTGGATAGTTCACAAATCCCAGGAAGTTTTGCATTCAAGACGTCCGCACCTAGATGATCAAGCTTTAAAAACACATGATCTTTATCCTCACCGCACCCTCTTCCTTCAAGTATCTCTAAAACCATTGAACGAGCAACTACGTCCCTTCCAGCAAGATCCTTAGCATTAGGTGCATACCTTTCCATAAATCTTTCGCCATCTTTGTTAATAAGGTAGCCGCCTTCTCCTCTACATCCCTCGGTCACTAGAGAGCCTGCTCCATAAATACCCGTAGGATGGAACTGCCACATCTCCATGTCTTGTGCAGGAATTCCAGCCCTCAAAGACATCCCAAGACCATCTCCAGTGTTAATAAGAGCATTTGTAGTTGAAGCATAGATTCTTCCTGCGCCTCCAGTTGCCAAAACTGTTGCTTGAGCTTTAAGGTAGGCTACTTCACCTGATTCAATTGAAAATGCAACTACTCCTGTAACTTCTTTGAATTTATTTAGCACTAAATCTACAGCGAACCATTCGTTCAAGAAATTGGAGCCTTCTTTTACATTGTTTTGATAAAGTGTATGAAGCAAGGCATGCCCAGTTCTGTCAGCAGCTGCGCATGTTCTTGCAGCTTGGCCGCCTTTTCCAAAATCTTTAGATTGACCTCCAAATGGTCTTTGATAAATTCTCCCATTTTCAGTTCTAGAAAAAGGCAACCCCATGTGCTCAAGCTCAAAGACAGCTTTTGGACCTTGCGAGCACATATACTCAATTGCGTCTTGGTCGCCTATATAGTCGGAGCCTTTTACGGTGTCATACATATGCCAGCGCCAGTCATCTTGTGGATCAGCACTTGCAATTGCACAGGTTATTCCTCCCTGAGCAGAAACAGTATGTGAGCGAGTTGGGAAAACTTTTGAAACTACTGCTGTCTTTAACCCAGACTTAGCGAGCTCCAAAGAAGTTCTCATCCCAGAACCACCTCCACCGATAACAAGGACATCAAATTCGAGTGTTTTAATATTAGATGAATTTAGGGTGCTCAAAGTTTAACTCCAGATTGTAAATAAGATTATTGCAAAAGTTGAAAGGCCGATAAGAGAGAATGAAATTGTATATGCGCCTCTAATAATGTCTGCATATTTTGAAAAACTCATGCTAAGAAAACCAAGAGTTCTGGAGGTAAAATAATCAGTTCCAATAGTCCATAAGCCAATAAAAGCATGAATGATGGATACAGCAGCTGCTAGAGAAGTTAAAACAAGAAAATCTATTTGATTAGTGAAGGCAGTCCAAGAATTATATTCAAGTGGATTATTTACAATAAAGAATGATGCTAGCCAAATTGTATATGCCAATAAATAAACAGCAGAATAACGCTGAACATAAAATAAAGTAGAACCAATCATGTGAACAGTCTCGTAAAAACAAATACGGACAATAAAAACCATACACAAAAAACAAAATAAGAAGACAGACGAGAAGCGCTAAGAGACTCTCCAATGTGAAGATCCTGAAGTAAATGACGAACACCAGTTAAAATATGATAAACAAAAACTAAAAAGCTAAAAGCAACAAATGTTGACAAAAATGTCGAGTTATTTAAATAATCCTTCAGAACCATAAAATCATTATAACTTTTTGTAGAAAAATATAGAAGGTACAGTGAAAGAGGAAGAGTGATAAAAAAAATGTATATTCCTGCTAAGCGGTGGGTAATAGATGATATAGCAGATACAGGCAGCCTTATCTGTAAAAGATTTATATAGACTGGCCTTATTTTGTTGTGGTTAGTAGACATATGTTCCCTTCGTACATCTAAATTTTACAGATTGTAACAATCATTTTATTAAATGCCCAATCATTTATATGTAGTGGCATTTGATTTTATGTGCGATGAAATGTCAATATCTCACTTTGTGCTGTATTTATAGTATTTTAAAGATAAAAAAAATGTAGTTATGCTACAAATAAATAAATTACTTATTCTTTTTTGTATATTTT
>CABXFE010000031.1 GCA_902511425.1 uncultured SAR86 cluster bacterium | reverse complement strand
ATCAAGGCAAGACTTAGAGAATTGGACTTTGAGAATAGATGCTGGTCCATGGTCGCATATTGCCCTAGGGGAAAGAATCTTATTTCCTAATCCTGAATTTATCTCTACTTTGAGCGCAGTGGCTGCCTGGACTAAGCGTGTAGAGATTATCGCAACTATCTCTGTGTTAACAATGCATAATCCAATACTGAGTGCAAAACAGTTTGCGACCATTGATATGATCTCTGAAGGTAGATTTACCCTGGGTGTTGGGGTTGGTGGTAGAGAAGAAGACTACAATGCTATAGGTTCTAAATGGTCTAATAGAAGGTGGGCTACGCTTTCTAACTGCGTTAAAACCATGCAGTCCGTTTGGTCAATGGAGTATCACCCCAATCTTGGACCAACAACCTCTTCAAAGAATGGACCAGAAATATTAGCCGGCGCAGTAGGCCCTAAAGCAATGGATATGTCTTCTGATTTTGCTGCAGGTTTAGCTGGGTTTTCATTCAATGCAGATATTGAAGAGATCAAAGATTCGTTCAATCGAGTTAATGAAGCATTTTTGAAAAAAAATAAAACCCCTAGATTGGTAACAAGTTTTTGGTTTGGACTAGGTGAAGAAGCTCGATCAGATATTCAAATTCATCTTGAAAGATATTTAAGTTGGATGGGTGAAGATCTTGCCAAGGATTTAGCGAAAACAGCAGGTTTTTCAGGTAGTCAAGATAAGTTAGTTGATTTTCTTCAGTTGATTAAAGCTGCGGGTGCAACAGATGTGATCCTGGTGCCTACTTCAAAAAATATCGAGCAATTAATCTTAGCAGAAGAAGTGATTACTGAATTTAACCAAAATTTGACAAATTAAATCCACTTGTTACTCGTTGATTATTTGATGCATTTATATAATAGTTATTATTAGTTATAAAAAGACAGGGAGAATATTTTGACTGATCAAGAGCTAATAGCGCCTGAGCTTCCAGAACAAAAAGATCCTGCTACCAGTGGTTTAGAGTCTGGTTGGTACATGGTTGCAAAAAGTGAGGATATTCCTTTAAAGAAAGCAATCCAGATTGACGACTTCCCAACCCAGATTGTAGTTTGGAGAGGAGAAGATGCTGTTTTAAGGAGTCTTGATTTATATTGCAAACATATGGGAGCATCATTGGCTTGCGGCGAGGTTGAGGAAAACAGTATTCAATGTCCATTCCATGCATGGCGTTGGGCAGGAGATGGACAATGCGATAAAATTCCTTACGCAAAAAAAATCCCAGCTAAAGCTATAACTCGCTCATGGGAAGTTAGTGAAAATGATGGGATGATTTATGTCTGGTTTGACAGAGATCAAAAACCAGCAGACCCAAATGGGCAAAAGTTTAATTAAAGACAGGAGACAGATATGAATGATTTACCAGATAGATTTCCAAGAGGATGGTTTGTTTTGGGTCATCAAAGAGATTTTCCAGCTGGAGAAACAAAAACAATTTTTGGGTTTGATAACAAGATATTAATTTCTAGAAGCGAGGGTGGCTCAGTCGCTGTAGATGTTGGTGGAGATACTTCTTGGCCAGTGTTAGAAATTAATCAGATGGTTATGGTTTGGCATGATGTGGAGAAGCAAGGTCCAGACTTTACTCCTGATAAAATAGAGGAGTGCTATTCCGATGATTGGTCAGACTATGGAATGGCAAGTTTTATAGTAAAGAATAACTGTAGAGAGTTGATTGATAATATGGCTGATAAAGGTCATTTTGGTCCAGTCCACCAAGCTCCATTTGAAGGGTTTTGGAATGAGGCCATAGATCATACATATACCCAAGAAATGACAGCAGATAGCCCAATTTTAGGAAGGGATTTATTTTCTCAAGCTAGATATGAAGGTCCGGCTTATATGACAACTTATATGAGTGCTGTTCATGATGGAGCAAAAGTTGAAAGCAGACTATTAGTCAGTCATATACCCTTAACCTTAACTTCTTTTGTTATTAATTTTGGTGTCATGGTTAAAAAAGTGCCTGGCATGTCAGCTGAAGATGAGGCTGCCTTTATTCAAGGCTATGTAGATGCTAATAATTTTGCTTTTGGGCAAGATGTGGCTATTTGGGAAAATAAAATTTATATCCCTGATCCAGTAGTCTGTGATGGCGATGGTCCTTTACACAAATTAAGAAAATGGTACGGGCAATTTTTAGTCAATAGAGCTGATATTCCTTCAGGTTTAGATTTGGAAAAAAGAGAATTCTAATTTCCAAAGTAATTTATTGAAATAGTGAAACTCTCACTCGATGATCTTGATCATAAGATTCTTCAAATTCTTGAGGAGGATGGGCGAGCACCAGCAAAATTTATTGCAGAAAAACTATCTGTAAATGAGGTTACAGTTAGCAAGAGACTTGCAAAAATTATTGATGGGGGTTTTTGTAAAATCATAGCAATAGCAGATTTTGAAAAATGTGGTTATGACCACCTCCTTCCAATCGGCATAAGAGTTCAAGGAGATAAGTTGGAGGAGGTTGCCGAGGTTCTCTCTCAGCAAAAAGAAGTCTTTAGTGTAAATGTTGTAAGCGGCATTCAAGATATTGAAATCCTGTGCGCCACTCAAAGCCTGGATGAAACGAAAGTTTTCTTAGATGAAACATTGCCGTCCATTGTAGGTATAAAGAGTATCGCGCCTGCAATAGCTTCTAACGTGTATAAGTTTGAAACTGATTGGACACCTTTTGCAAATGAAGCTTGATCAAACAGACAAAAAAATTATTCAGTTGCTTGGTGCGGATGCAAGAATGTCAAACAACCAAATGGCAAAAGTTATTGGAGTGACCGAGGGCACAGTTCGAAATAGAATTCAGAAACTTATTAAAAACAGGGTAATTAAAATTTCAGTTATTAATAATATTAATCGCATGGAAAATCCCTCCCTTGCCTTTGTTGGATTAGATGTCGAAACTCGAGCAAAAGATTCAGTTGCTAAAGCCCTATCAAAGATGAAAGAGGTAAGGTTTGTATCATCGCTTATTGGTCGACATGATCTTATGGCATTTGTTCTCGCGGAAGATGTTACTAAGTTATCAAAAGTCTTGTATGAAGAAATTTCTTCTCTTCCAGGCGTAAGATTTTCAGAGTCATCCATTGGGTTAAAGTATTACAAGTATGATTACCGCTGGGCAAGGATATTGGATTGAAAAACCTAAGTTCACTTACGATACCAGCGTTAATAAAACACCAAGCTGAGAACTTAGGGTCTAAACCCGCTTTAATTTCTGATTATGAAACCCTATCTTTTTTAGAGCTAGATAATTTATCGACAAACATTGCGACTCATTTGATAGATCTCAATATTTTGCCAGGTGATAGAGTGGCCATTTGGGCTCCCAACATGAATGAGTGGGTTCTAGCAGCTATTGCAATCCATAAGGTCGGTGGAGTTTTAGTTCCCATTAATACAAGAATGAAAGGGAAAGAAGCTGCATATATCTTAAATAATTCAGAATCCAAAATTTTGTTTAGCATCAATACTTTTCTTGAAACCGACTACTTTCAGCTTTTAGAAAATGAGGATCTCCCTTATTTAAAATATCAAATTTCACTTGATGAGACAGAGGCAATAGATTCAAAAATTTCTTTCTCAACTCTTAAAGATAAGACTGTGGATGTTCAGCTACCCGAAGTCATTGAAACAGATATGGCAGATATTATTTTTACTTCTGGCACCACTGGAAAACCTAAAGGCGTCATATCTACGCATTTACAAAATATTAAAGTATTTGATTATTGGTCCACTTATATCGGTTTGAATGAGAATGATAGATATCTAATTGTTAATCCATTTTTTCATACTTTTGGATATAAGGCTGGCTGGCTTGCTGCTTTAATGCGAGGCGTAACTGCGTATCCATGTCCAATCTTTGATGCAGATAAGATCATTCAGACAATCAATAAAGAAAAAATTTCTATGCTTCCGGGTCCTCCAACTCTTTATCAATCTATCTTAACCAGCCAATTAATAGAAACCATGGATATATCCTCGCTAAGACTTGGGGTTACTGGGGCTGCCTCTATTCCCATTCAGCTAATTAAGGATATGAAAGAAACCTTAGGTTTTGAAACTGTTATTACTGCATATGGGCTCACAGAAAGCACGGGTGTTGTGACCATGTGCACGCCTAATGATGATTATGAGACCATTGCAACCACTTCAGGCTGTGCTATTGCCGATGTTGAAGTTAAATGTGTAGATCAAAATAACAAACTGGTGCCTGCTGGGGAGCCAGGAGAGATTTTGGTAAGGGGCTATAACATTACTCAAGGCTATTTTAATAATCCAGAGGCTACACTAGAAGCTATAGATAGCGATGGCTGGTTGCACACAGGTGATATTGGAATACTTGATTCTAATGGTTATATAAAAATTACTGATAGAAGTAAGGATATGTTTATTGTCGGTGGATTTAATGCTTACCCAGCTGAAATAGAAAATATTTTGTGTGATCATCCAGCAATTTCTCAAGCAGCTGTGATTGGTATTAAGGATGAGAGAATGGGCGAGGTTGCTAAAGCTTTTGTTCTCTTAAAACCTAATCAAGATTTAGATGCTGATTCTCTGTTGCAATGGTGTAAAGATAATATGGCTAATTACAAGGTTCCAAGAGAAGTAGAGTTTGTGAGAGAATTACCCACAAATGCTGCTGGAAAAATAATGAAATACTTACTTAAGGATGAATCATGAGAATCGTCATTTCTAAAGATAATGATAAGTTGTATAGATCTGAGTTACTTTCCTTTGATCCTTCAATGGAAATTATTGCCCTTAACCCTTTGGACTCTTCTGACCCAGATTGGGAGACGATTCCAGAATCTGATGCTTTGTTTATGTGTTACCAGTTCTTATTTGCAGCTAGGGATAATCCAAAAATTCATGAAGCCTTATTGAGCTTAGCTAAACGAATGAAATTTCTGCAAAGTGGCTTTGCTGGAATGGATGCGCCAATACTGCAGGATGTTTTAAAAATTGAAAATGTTCACATTGCTAATGCAAGTAGTGTTTATGCAATTCCAATTGCCCATTATGTTTTTTCTCAAATACTAAGATGGAATAAGCGAATTGATCATCACATTGAATATCAGCAATCTAAAAACTGGGCTCCAATAGCAGGAGATGGTGAGCTAACTAATAAGACCCTAGTGATCCTTGGTTATGGGGGTATTGGCAGTCAGGTAGCAAAGTTAGGCAAAGCTTTTGGAATGAGGGTAACTGGGATCAGACGCAATCCGCAAGATGATGAGTATGCTAACGAAGTATTAGGGCTGGATCGTTTTGAGGAATTGCTTCCACTCACTGATTACTTAGTGCTTTCATTACCAGATAGCTCTCAAACAAGAGATATTATCAATGCAGAGGTCCTACAAAAAATTAATAGCTCTGCCATGTTAATTAATGTTGGTCGGGGCACTGCAATTAACGAGGATGATCTTACTGATGCATTGAATGATGGAAAAATTGCTGCAGCAGCATTAGATACCACTAAGGTTGAACCTCTAGATGCTAACTCTTCACTCTGGACGGCTAAGAATTGTTTTATTTCAGCTCATGATTCCGCTCACTCTCTGTTATCTTTAGAGCGAGCATTTGAGTTATTTTTTCAGAATATTAAAAATATTAAAAACGGTGATCAAATAGTAAATCTTTATTCAGAATAAAAATAATGAGCCTATGTTACATATAGCTCTGCATTTTATAGCTCCTTTATTAATTGTTTTTTTATTCTTTAAAGAAAATTGGAAGTTATCTTATTTGATAATGATTGCAACTATCCTGGTTGACTTAGATCATTTACTTGCCAGCCCAATTTATGACGCTAACCGCTGCAGCATAGGATTCCATCCTCTTCATCAGTATTGGTTAATTGGCATATATTTAGCCATGAGTTTTTTTTCAAAAACCAGATTAATTGGGATTGGTTTAACCATCCATATGGTTTTGGATGCTTTGGATTGTTTTTAAATAGCTTGAATGGTGCCCTCTCCAGGAATCGAACCTAGAACTACTCCTTAGGAGGGAGTTGTTATATCCGTTTAACTAAGAAGGCTTTTATTAAGCGCCTGTAATATCAAAAATATCTATAGTTGGGCCATCAACACACATGTCGGTGACTGCTGCAATAGTGCCATCCTCTGTTCTGAATGCTAAATACTTTTCATAGTGCTCTTTTGAATCCCAAACCTCAGTTAAAACAAACTTATTAGTTTCTTCAACATGGAATGTTAGATTGATGTTTTGACAGCCATCAAATGCCCGAGTGACCTGAAAAGCTTCGGTACAGATTTCTGTAAATTGATCAACTAATCCATCTTTTAATTCCCCGCCAAGCAAAACACTTACTGACATAATGACTCCTAAAATGATTGTTTCCCAATATTAAATTAAAGAGTGTTTAATATAAAGATTTATTAAAAATATACCTTAAGCGATAAAAATATTAGAATAGGGCGCAAGGACCATTACCATGAGCAAAGAAATCACAATCACTCTCCCTGACGGATCTCAGAAGCAGGCTCCTGTTGGTATTAGTGGGCTTGAAATTGCCAATATGATCGGAGCTGGCTTGGCAAAAGCTGCTGTTGCATTTAGTGTTAATGGCGAGCAAAGAGATCTAAGTGATGTTGTTAGTCAGGATGCGGATATCTCTATTTTTACAATTGATTCAGATGAAGGCCTGGAGATTATGAGACACACAGTCGCAGCTCAGGTATTAGCTCGCGCTATCAAAAACCTATACCCAACAGCCAAACTAGCAATCGGCCCAACTATTGAAAATGGTTTTTATTATGATTTTTTATCTGATGAGAGAGTTTCCGTAGACGATTTACCAAAGATTGAAAAAGAGATGCAGAAGATTATTGCCAAAAAATCTGAAATTTTTAAAACAATTCATTCAAAGGAAGAAGCGATCAAGAGCTTTGCTGATATCAAAGAAGATTACAAAGTAAAGATCATCGAAGAGTCTGATCAAGAAGACAACTTTCAACTCTACAACCAGGGTGATACCGGCTTCATTGATTTGTGTCGCGGTCCTCATCTACCAAGCTTGGATAAAGTCGGAGCATTCAAGCTTACAAAGATTGCTGGTGCATATTGGAAAGGAGACTCAAAAAACGAGATGCTTTCAAGGATCTACGGCACAGCTTGGAAAAATGACAAAGACCTTAAAAAATATTTAACTCTCCTGGAGGAGGCCGAAAAGCGAGACCATCGCAAGCTTGCAAAAGAAATGGATTTATTTCACCTGCAAGAAGAGGCCCCTGGAATGGTGTTTTGGCATGCAAAAGGTTGGTCCATCTATGTAGCTTTGCAGAACTATATACGTAATAAGCAAATTGCTAATGGTTACAAAGAAATTAATACTCCTTTAGTGGTTGATCGTAAACTTTGGGAGGCTTCAGGTCACTGGGATAAGTATCGTGAAAATATGTTTATCACAGAAATTGATGAAGAGCATGCCAATGAAAAAAGAGTTAATGCTCTTAAACCAATGAACTGTCCTTGTCATGTTCAGGTCTATAATCAAGGTCTTAAATCTTATAGAGACCTTCCAGTTAGACTTGCAGAATTTGGATCATGTCATAGATATGAAGCTTCAGGCACCATGCACGGTCTGATGAGGGTTCGTGGGTTTACTCAAGATGATGGCCATATTTTTTGTACTGAAGATCAAATAGAAAGCGAAACAGCTGATTTCATATCTTTATTATCTGAAATTTATACTGAGCTTGGTTTTGAGTCTTTTGATATTAAATTATCCACTAGACCAGAAACAAGAGTTGGTTCAGATGAAGTTTGGGACAAGGCTGAAGCGGCATTAGAATCTGCAATTAAAAAACTAGACATTCCATACACCGTTGAAGCTGGTGATGGCGCTTTCTATGGACCTAAATTAGACTTTGTTTTGACTGACGCTATTGGGCGTGAATGGCAATGTGGTACTTTTCAAGCTGACTTCAATCTTCCTGATAGGTTAGATGCTGAGTATATTGGGGAAGATGGCTCCAAGCATCAACCTGTCATGATGCATCGAGCTATTCTTGGTTCTTTTGAGAGATTTATTGGTATTTTGATTGAAAATTATTCAGGAAAATTGCCTTTGTGGTTAGCTCCTACTCAATTATCAATCTTAACAGTTACAGAAGAGGTTAATGACTACGCTTTAAGCTTGAAAGAAAAATTTGATGCTATTAATTTGCGCGTTGAGCTCGATAACAGAAATGAAAAAATAGGCTATAAAATAAGAGAGCACAGCAATGCGAAGGTCCCTTTAATGGCAGTAATTGGCAAAGACGAGATGTCTGCTAGAACTGTGTCTATCAGAAACTTGCGTGAAAATGATACAAATACTTATTCAATTGATGAAGCATTGGAATTATTGGAGGTTAGCTCGAGCTCACCTAAGTAAACTAGACTCTCCAACCTTCTCTATCGAAGACCCTAAGATATGTAAGTTGATCATGCGCAGATTCATTTACTACTTTTACAAAATCACCTGACTGAACAAGAATGACATCTCCTGCAGTCAGTGCAAATGAATCTTGATGTTCTATGCCTTCGCTAGGATCTGTTCCATGTCCTTCCATCGAATTCATATACTCTACAACCTCCATTATCCCTCTGCCATTCACAACAATGTACACAACATCTGAGTCACTTAGCCTATGACCAACAGTGGATTTTCCAGGCTGTATTACGGTTTTACTAGCAATGATTTTACCTAATAAATCATTAGTCCAAACAGAATAATCATCGGTAACTTTATAGGGGGAACCACCAACTCTGAAATTTACATATTTTTTAGCCATAATAGAACCATTTAATGAATATGTAGTGAATTGAAAAATATTACATTAAATTTGTCAATAAATTTAAAAAAAGCTTATTTTTAAGCTTAAATTAATATATTTTTTTGTAGCTTTACTACAAATATATTTTCTTTAGATAAATTTTTAAATATGTATATAATTAGATCAGCGCAGTTTTGACTGGCTTGCAAGCGCTATATAAATGTTGCTAAATAAGATTCCAATATACAAATCTTTTCAGTTTGAACCAATTTAATAAATTTACTGGAGAAAAAAATGTCTACTAAAAAATATACTAACCCTGCTACTATTGCGCTTCATGAAGGCTGGAGAAAAGACGAAACAACCAATTCTGTAACTGTTCCAATACACATGACATCTAGCTATCAATTTGATAACACTGATCATGCCGCAAATTTATTCGCTTTAAGTGAATTGGGAAATATTTATTCAAGGATTATGAACCCTACAAATGCAGTTTTTGAGGAGAGAGTTGCTGCATTAGAGGGTGGAGTTGCAGCATTAGGTCTTGCCTCGGGACAAGCGGCCTCAGCTTATGCAATCCAGAATTTATGTAGTCATGGTGATAATTTTGTTGCTTCTTCACATTTATATGGAGGGACTTATAATCAATTTAAAAATCCCTTTTCTGATATGGGGATAGAGGTTAGATTTGTTGATCCAAGCGATCCCCAAAACTTTCTTGATGCTACAGACGATAAGACAAGAGCTTATTATGGAGAAGTTCTTCCTAACCCAAGCTTTCAAGTTTTCCCATTACAAGAGGTCGCAGATCTCGGAAGACCCCTGGGTATTCCATTAATTGTTGACAATACAGCAGCGCCTTTGATCTGTCGTCCATTTGATAATGGCGCAGCAATAATTCTGCATTCAGCAACAAAATACATTGGTGGTCATGGTACTTCTATTGGTGGAGTTCTTGTTGATGGCGGAAATTTTGATTGGGAAGCCCATCCTGAAAGACAACCCAAGCTTAATCAACCTGATCCAAACTATAATGGTGTGGTTTGGACTGAGGCAGTCAAGGCATTAGGACCAATAGCATATATTTTGAAAGCAAGAACTACATTGCTAAGAGATATGGGGGCTGCAATGAGTCCTTTTAATGCTTTCATGTTTATTCAAGGTCTAGAAACATTAAGTTTAAGAATGAGAGAACATTCAGCAAATGGACAAAAAGTTGCAGAACACTTAAGCAAGCATCCTATGGTTGAAAGAGTAGCTTATCCTGGAGTATCTTCTGGCTTACCCAAAGAAAGAGCGGACAAATATTTATCCAATGGTTGCGGCGGTCTTTTAGGATTTGAGATTAAAGGTGGTCATGAGGCAGGTAAAAACTTCATTAACTCACTTGAGATGCTTTACCACGTTGCTAATATTGGTGATTCAAGAAGTTTAGCAATTCATCCTGCGAGCACGACCCACTCACAGTTAAATGAAGAGGAATTAGCTTCAGGTGGAATTAGTCCAAGCTATATTAGACTGTCAATTGGGCTTGAGCATATTGATGACATTTTGGCTGACATTGATCAGGCATTAACTAAAGCAGAATAATTTGGTGTGTCAGAACATTTTCCTAAAGTCAGCTATATCATTATTGGCTCCAAGGAAAGACTGTCGAGGATCAGATCTTATCAAACAGAGGAGGGGGTAGAGTGCATACTTTGCCCCTTTCAGTCTCTAGAAGAATTACCGTCATTGCTCGATTTAAAAATTGCTGAACTTGATTCATCAGTTATTTCATTAATTCCTGCAGGAGCTTTTCCTAAGAAGGATGCAAGAGCGCAGCTGATACATTTTTCTAGAAGCGAGTATCAGTTTTGGGGTTGGTATCATTTTGGTAATAAATTTAAAGGAGCAGCCCAAAGTATCGGAAAAATCAATACTATTCTGAATAAAGTCCCGCAATTAGAACAAGGAATATTTTTCTCAAGGCCATTATATTTTTCAGTTGGAGGTCTTGGAAACAGTGGATTAAACCCTTTTGCTGAATTAGCTAAAAGATTCTATCTAAGATTAGATCCACAAAAGCCACTTCCATCGCTTACAATAAGAGCAAAATCACTTTTAAATTAGACTGGCATGAAGCTTTTCTCGGCTCAAAATATTACATATTCAATCAATGAAAATAAGCTTTTTCATAATCTTTCTTTTG
>CABXFE010000030.1 GCA_902511425.1 uncultured SAR86 cluster bacterium | reverse complement strand
ATGCAACATGATTTTATTGCTCCATCGATCAATATAGATAATTTAGTTGAAGAAGCAGAAGGATTGGATATTTGCCAAACAATGATCGAGCACAAATTAAATGCTGTAATGAGTAATTCATTTGGTTTTGGTGGAACTAACGCAAGTTTAATTTTTAGCAAATAAATTAAGCTAATCTAGATCCATTTAAAGCTCCCTTTTGAGGAACAGCCAAAATAATACTTCCATCCGATTGCGTAAACCCTGTTACAAGACACTCTGACATGAATGGTCCGATCTGTTTTTTTGGAAAATTAACAACCGCTGCAACTTGCATGCCCACTAAAGATTGAGGATCGTAATGATCTGTAATTTGAGCGGATGATTTTTTCATTCCTATCTCTTGTCCAAAATCTATAGTCATTTTTATTGCAGGCTTGATTGCCTCTTTAAATTCTTCAGCATAAAGAATCGTACCAACCCGAATATCCACCCTTTCAAATTCTTTCCAAGTCAAATCATTCATCATTATTCCTCGTTAAGTAATATTTTTTTTATAAAATCAGTTTCTTCATCTTTAAATGATGATCCATCTTGACGGAAAATGTCGTGGAACCACTCATCGGGCTCCGTTAAGCTATCACCCTCATAAATGAGATTGCCCTGATCCCTTTGTTCATTTAAATGTAAAATTGTTTCCCAATTAAAATTTGTTTGGCTGCGCCCAGCAACCAAGCCCCAGTTATAACAAGCAATATTGTATTTCTTAAAAATTGGTAAGCAAAATTCAAAAGTTGTTCCATATTCTCTTGCCATATATTCAGTGCACATCAGAGGCCTGCCAATCCTTCTCAATTCTTTTATAGTTGGCTCAAGCTTTTCAGCCTCATATGTATGAAAAGTTATGATGTCAGATTTAATTTTATTTAACGAAATAATTGAATCTCCAATTGCTCCATCAAGGCAAGAGGTCAAAGGTTGTGAAGGCCTAATCTCGTGAGCCCAATTCCAAACATATTCAAGAAATGTAAACGATTTTTCTCCAATGCCAAACTGTCCAGGTTCGTTATACAAATCCCACATCAAGATTCTTTCATCATCTTTATATAACTCAAGAAGTTCTTGTGTGTATTTTTGCAATCTATCTAGATGCTGTTTCGCATTTAATTCGAAGATCTCAGTAACAATTTTATGTCCAGGACTTTGCTTCCAACCTGAATTATGAATTCCCCTAACTGGGAGAGGCTGAGGGCCAAGCTTTGGGAATGGATAATGACAATCATCGAATAGAACAATTACAGGCTTGATTTCATAGTTCTGACAGCAATCTAAAAAATCATTAAATCGAACCAAAAATTGATGCTTTTCCTCCCACAATAGATCATGCAAATAAACTCTTAAAGAATTAAAACCAATGCTCTTTGCCCAGGAAATCTCTTTTGCAATCTCTTCAATATTAAAAGTGCTTTCTTGAAACATCTCGATTTGATTGATGCAAGAGCTAGGAAGAAAATTGCACCCTACCAGCCATCCTTGGTCTTTGTACCAGTTAAATGCTTGGTCTGATGTCCAAACGCTCACAGTTAATCTATGTCATCCCACCAGGGAAAAAACTCAGGCATATCTGAAGATATAAGGTTTTTAAATTTTGCTGGGCGTTTTTCAAGAAATGATTTTACACCTTCTTTTGCATCATCAGATGCTCCCCTAGAATCAATTGCCTTACTTTCAATTACATGAGCATCATAAGGGTCACTTTGACCAAACGATCGCCAAAGCATTTGTCTAGTTATAGCTATAGAGATTGGTGCAGATTTTTCTACAAGTTCTTTAGCAATCTTTATTGCATCATCAATAAGATTTTCTGGTTTATGAATACTTGAAATTAACGAAATATCCAATGCCTCATGAGATTCAATAATTCTTCCAGAAAAAGTTAAATCTAGAGCCTTAGAAATACCTACAATTTTTGGAAGAAACCAGCTACTACATGCATCAGGCACGATCCCTCGGTTATTAAATACGAATCCGAACCTAGCATCTTCAGATGCAATTCGAATATCGCCAGGTAGTTGCATGGATGCACCAATCCCAACCGCAGGGCCATTACAAGCAAATATAATAGGTTTTAAAAATTTATACATTCTTAATGTAAGAATACCGCCCGAATCTCTTCTAAAATCATCCTCTTTAACAGCAAAGCTATCAAAAGACGGATTGAATGTATCTTTGCCACTACTGAGGTCAGCACCAGCACAAAATGCTCTACCTGCTCCCGAGATAATTACTGCTTTTAGATTATCATCAGCCTCTATAACATCCAATGCACTTATTAACTCTTCCATCATGAGAAATGTAAAAGCGTTTAATTTATCTGGTCTATTCAACAAAAGAACAGCAATATCTTCATGCTGTTCTATTGTTATTGTTTTGAAAGTCACCGAAATCTAGAAAGGTATATCTTCCTCTGAGATTTGAGATGCTTGAGATGGAGCTGATTGAGAGGCTGGCTGTGATTGATCATACGCACCTCCGTCGCCTGAAGATTGTCTGCCACCAAGCATGTTCATCTCGTTACCAAGTATTTCTGTCGTGTATCTGTCATTCCCTTCTTTGTCTTGCCATTTTCTAGTTTGTAATTTGCCTTCAACATAAAGCTGAGAACCTTTATCAAGATATTGCTCAGCGATTTCTGCCAGTTTTCCAAAAAAGACAACTCTGTGCCATTCAGTTTTCTCTCTTTGCTCTCCAGAATCTTTGTCCTTCCACGATTCTGAAGTGGCAATTGAAAGTGTAGCAACTGCTGTATTTGTCTGGGTGTATCGCATTTCAGGTTTTTGCCCTAAATTACCTACCAAAATTACTTTATTTACTCCTCTAGCCATAATTACCTCTTATAATTACTTAAGTTTAACTCGAAACAAATCAGCTGGATAAAAATTCTGCAAATAAATGGAAAAAATTTCTATCAAAGGCGCCCGAACGCACAACCTTAAGAATATTTCTTTAGATATTCCTCGAGGGGAATTAATTGTAATAACTGGATTATCGGGATCTGGAAAGTCATCTTTGGCATTTGATACTATTTATGCCGAAGGCCAAAGACGTTATGTAGAATCTCTTTCAGCATACGCACGACAATTTTTATCTATGATGGAGAAGCCAGATGTTGATCAAATTGATGGTCTCTCCCCTGCAATATCTATTGAACAAAAATCTACTTCACATAACCCAAGGTCAACCGTTGGGACTGTTACAGAAATATATGATTATCTAAGATTGTTATATGCACGAATTGGGATTCCAATTTGTCCTGATCATAACGAAGAGCTCTCGGCCAAAACAGTTAGTGAGATATGTGATGAAATATATGAACTTGGCTATGATAATAAAATTATGGTCATGGCTCCTGTGGTTAGAGGTAAAAAAGGAGAACATCTAGGCATTTATGAGGATTTGAAAGCCGAAGGTTTTGTTAGGGTAAAAATTAATGACGTTGTTTACCCATTAGATGAGTTTCCAGGATTAAATAAAAATCAAAAACATGACATTTCAGCTATTGTTGATAGGCTGAAATTACAAAAGGATGATGATAATAGATCTAGGTTGTCAGAATCAATTGATACTGCTCTCAATCTATCAGATGGCCTTGTTCAGATAGAAGTTCTTGATGATGAACCAGAAGTGCTGCTTTTTTCTTCAAATTTTTCGTGCTCTCAATGCGGCTACTCCGTAACTGAGTTAGAGCCAAGAATGTTTTCTTTTAATAATCCTTTTGGAGCCTGTGAAAAATGTGACGGCCTGGGAGTTATTCAGTACTTTGATCAAAATAAATTAATCTCGGATAATTCTGCAACGATAAATGAAGGTGCTATTAAGGGATGGAATAGAAGAAATAGATTCTATTTTCATCAATTAAAGTGTTTGGCTAAACATTATGACTTCGATTTAGATACTCCATGGAAATCCTATTCTGCAGAAATCCAAAATATTCTTTTGTGGGGATCGAAAGATAAGATCAACTTCTCTAAAAGTTTTAGGAGTGGCAGCAAGATAGTACGGCAGCATCGTTTTGAGGGGATTATTCCCAATACCGAAAGAAGATTTAAAGAAACGGACTCAGAATTTATTAGAAATGAGTTAGCAAAGATGCTTTCAGATAGTCACTGTGATGCTTGCGGAGGATCCAGACTAAAAAAAGAATCGAGAAATATTTTTGTTAATGAGACTCCCATTCAAAATATTACAAATCAAAAAATATCAGAGGCATTATCTTTTTTTGAAAATATTGAACTTGAGGGTGCAAAAGCAACGATTGCTGAAAAGATTCTAAAAGAAATTAAAGAACGTCTTACGTTTCTTGAAGACGTTGGGCTTAACTATCTCACCTTGGATAGAGGTGCTGGAACTCTCTCGGGAGGAGAGGCTCAAAGGATCAGGCTAGCCAGTCAAATTGGCTCCGGACTAGTTGGGGTAACCTATGTTCTTGATGAGCCCTCAATAGGACTTCATCAAAGGGATAACGAACGTCTCATTAAAACTCTTTATCATCTCAAAAGTCTAGGAAATACCGTAATAGTTGTTGAGCATGATGAGGAAGCAATTAGATGTGCAGATCACATTATTGATATTGGACCTGGGGCTGGTAAACATGGGGGAGAGATCTGCGCTCAAGGAAAATTAACAGATATATTGAAAAGCAAAGAATCCATGACTGCTGCTTACCTATCTGGAGAAAGAAAAATTGATTTCCCCAAAACTGCTAAAAAGCCTGATAAATTTATTGAGATAGTTGATGCATATGAAAATAATTTACAGAATGTAACTGCAAGAATCCCTATAGGAGTTTTTACTTGTATAACTGGCGTTTCTGGTTCAGGAAAATCCTCACTTATTAATCAGACCCTGATGCCAATGAGTAGTTTTTTGCTGAACAAAGCTAATCTCAATAAAGAGATTAAATGCAAACAAATTCAAGGGTTGGAGCACTTAGATAAGGTAATTGGGATAGATCAATCTCCTATTGGCCGCACTCCAAGATCTAATCCAGCTACCTATACAGGTCTCTTCTCGCATATTAGAGACTTATTTTCTCAATCTGAAGAAGCGAGAACAAGGGGCTATAAACCAGGTCGATTTAGCTTCAATGTTAAGGGAGGAAGATGCGAAGCATGCCAGGGTGATGGGATGATAAAAGTAGAGATGCATTTTTTAGCGGATGTCTATGTAAAGTGTGATGTCTGTGATGGAAAAAGATACAACGAGCAAACTCTTGAAGTGAAATATAAAGGCAAGAATATTGCCGAGGTTTTGAGCATGACTGTAGAGGAAGCTCTTGAGTTCTTTCAAGCTATCCCAGCAATTAAAAATAAACTCCAAACACTGGCTGATGTAGGTCTAACTTATATAACCCTTGGACAGTCTGCAACTACACTATCTGGGGGAGAGGCTCAAAGAATTAAGCTAGCAAAAGAACTTTCTAAAAGAAGTACTGGAAAAACATTATTTATATTAGATGAACCAACAACAGGTCTTCATTTTTATGATATTGAATTACTGCTTGGGGTTTTAAAAAGACTATCTGATCAAGGCAATACTGTGGTGGTAATTGAACACAATCTGGATGTAATCAAATCAAGTGATTGGGTAATAGATCTAGGTCCAGAGGGGGGCAGTGACGGAGGGCTAATAATAGCCGAGGGGTCTCCGAGCAAAGTGGCTCAGTCAAAAAATTCCTATACAGGCAAATATTTAAAAGAGATCCTAAAAAGTTAAGCTGCGGACCCTTCTTTAAGCTCAGGTTCTGCTAATTCAGATGTGCCATCTATATCTCTATCAACCCACTCAACATATGCCATGTCAGCCTTATCACCTGGCCTGAATCCAGCTTTGATAATTCTTAAATAGCCACCTGGTCTATCTTTTGATTTAATTGCAATTTCTGTAAAAAGTTTATTGACAGCTGAATCTAGTCGAAGCTTGCTAAAAGCTCTTCTTCGATTTGCTACAGAGTCATCTTTAGCCATTGTAATTAAAGGTTCAATGAAAGATCTTAATTCCTTTGCCTTCGGAACTGTTGTTTTGATAAGCTCTCTTTCAATAAAAGCTATAGCAAGATTCTTCATCAAGGCTTTACGATGAGATGAGTTCCTATTTAATTTTCTTCCTGATTTTCTATGTCTCATTTTAATTAACCCATTGGCGGCCAGTTCTCTAGTGTTGTGCCAAGAGAAAAGCCTTTAGATGCAAGAACATCCTTAATTTCGTTTAATGATTTTTTACCTAGATTTGGAGTTTTTAACAAATCAAACTCTGTTCTTTGGAGCAAGTCTCCAATGAGGAAGATGCTCTCAGCTTTCAAACAGTTTGTTGACCTAACTGTAAGCTCTAGTTCTTCAATTGACCTCATCAAGAATGGATCAAAGTCATTTTGATCTTTCTTGGCTTCTTGTTCAGCTATAGCATCTAAATCAACAAATGCAGCTAATTGCTGCTGCATAATAGTTGCGGCATGCTCAATCGCTTTCTTGGGATCCAGTGTGCCATCTGTTTCTAGCTCAACTATCAACTTATCTAAGTCAGTTCTTTTTTCGAATCTTGCATTTTCAACTGTGTATGCAACTCTTCGAACTGGACTAAAAGAAGCATCGACCTTCAAAGCTCCTACAGCAGTCTCTTCTTCACCTCTTGAGTCTGCAGGTTCGTAACCTCTTCCGGTCTTGACGGTTGCAGTAAGAGATAGGCTTACTTTATCAACCAAGGATGCAACATGATGCTCTGCATCAGGCAATTCAACATTACCCGGAACTTCAAATGAGTTAGAAGTGACCTCACAAGGACCAGAAACATCTAATTTTATAACAGCACTAGTGCCTTCAATTAAACTAATGGGCATATCCTTGAGGTTCAACAATATATCAATGACATCCTCTCTCACACCTTCAATAGTTGAGTACTCATGTGAGATGCCATCAATAGTAACGTCAGTGATTGCTGCACCAGGCATAGAAGACAAAAGAATTCTTCTTAGTGCGTTTCCTAATGTGTGACCGAAGCCTCTTTCTAATGGCTCTAATGTAATTTTAGATGTATTGTTATCTTGGTCATCAACCTGAATGTCAGTTGGGACTAAAAGATCTATTACTGATGTTTCCATAATTTCCTTCCGTTTTTAAGTATTATTTTGAATAAAGCTCAACAATGAGATTTTCATTAATTTCAGCACTTAAATCTGTTCTGTCTGGCACAGATTTGAATACACCCTTGAGAGTTTTAGAATCTACTTCAAGCCACTCACAAGCTTCTCTTTGACTGGCAAGATCTAATGCACTTTTAATTCTGAGTTGTGCTTTAGATTTTTCTCTTACCTCTAATTCATCACCTGGCTGAACCTGATACGATGGAATATTTACCGTAGCCCCATTGAGGTGGAAGGCTTTATGAGACACCAATTGTCTAGCTTCAGCCCGCGTTGCTGCAAAGCCCATGCGATATACGACATTATCTAATCTTTGTTCAAGATAACTTAGAAGGTTTTCTCCTGTGTTTCCCTTGGATTTCGATGCTTTTTTATAATAATTTCTAAACTGCTTTTCAAGGACACCGTACATTCTTCTAACTTTTTGCTTTTCACGAAGCTGAACACCATAATCTGATAGTCTGCCTCTCCTTAAACCATGCACACCAGGAGCTGTTTCCATATTACATTTTGATTCAATGGATCTAGCTCCACTTTTTAGAAAAAGGTCTGTGCCTTCTCTTCTTGATAATCTTAGTGATGGACCTCTATATCTTGCCATGTGATTCCCCTATACCCTACGTTTCTTTGAAGGACGGCAGCCATTGTGAGGTAATGGTGTCACATCCGTAATACTTTTAATTTTTAAGCCGCATGAATTCAAGGATCTAATTGCAGATTCTCTACCGCCACCTGGGCCTCTCACTTTTACGTCTAAATTTATCATTCCAAATTCTTTTGCCGCATTACCTGCTTTTTCTGCTGCTATCTGAGCAGCAAATGGTGTGCTTTTCCTTGAACCCCGAAACCCAGAACCGCCTGAGGTTGCCCAACAAACAGCATTACCTTGCTTATCTGTAATTGTGATGATCGTGTTATTAAATGATGCATGTATATGAGCTATGCCATCTGAAATAACTTTTTTGACTTTTTTACCAGTTGCCATCGATTAAGCCCTCATTGGTTTTTTAGGACCTTTACGGGTCCTAGCGTTAGTTTTGGTTCTTTGACCGTTTACTGGAAGTTTTCTTCTGTGCCTAATGCCTCTATAGCAACCAAGATCCATCAGTCTCTTGATATTTGTACTTACTGATCGACGAAGATCTCCTTCTACAGTATATTCAGCAACAGCAGTTCTAATAGTTTCAACTTGCTCTTCAGAAAGGTCTGATACTTTTTTAGAGTAGTCTAATTTAACACTAGTACAAATATTCTGAGCTGTTTTTTTCCCTATCCCATATATATGAGTTAGAGCAATCTCAAGATGCTTATTTTCCGGTATGTTTACGCCTGCGATTCTAGCCATATTCTATTACCCTTGCTTTTGTTTATGTTTAGGATCTGTTTTGCATATCACGTACAAAACTCCTTTACGTCTAACTGTTTTACAATTTCTACAAATCTTTTTTACTGATGCTCGAACTTTCATATTTATCTATTATAGTTTTTTAAATTAGCTTTCTTTAACAACGAAGAATATTGACTGGACATCATGTGTGACTGAACCTGCGACATAAAATCCATCAATACCACTACGATAATTAACACGGAGGTGCCGCCTAAGTAAAAAGACACACCTGCAAAGTTAATTAAAGCCAAAGGAAGTAAGCATATAAGTGTTAAATATATGCTGCCAAATACGGTTAGCCTTGCTAAAACACTATCAACATATGCTGCGGTTTGCTCTCCAGGCCTAATTCCAGGCACAAATGCTCCTGATTTTTTTAGATTATCTGTTACTTCTTTGGTATCAAAAGTTAGTGCTAACCAGATAAAGCAAAATGAAATAATAAGTGCGGAAAATGTAAGTATGTATAAAGGTTGGCCAGGATTAAGTGCTAGTGAGATTGTTTGCAAGAATCCAAAAGATTCAGCTTGCCCAAACCACGTAGAAAGTGAAGCGGGGAATAGCAAAAAAGTACTAGCAAAAATTGCAGGAATTACGCCTGCCATATTTACTTTAAATGGCAGATGGCTAGCCTGTGCTTGCATGAGCTTTCTACCTTGCTGTCTTTGCGCGTAGTTAACTGTAATTCTTCTTTGCCCTCTTTCGATGAATACGACAATCGCTATAACAAGCATTGCCAAGACCCCAATACCCAAAAGTAATAAAATATTTAAATCGCCTTGACGGGCCTGCTCTAAAGCTTGACCAATAGCACCAGGAATCCCAGTCAAAATACTTGTAGCAATTATGATAGAAATTCCATTACCAATTCCTCGCTCTGAAATTTGTTCTCCAAGCCACATTAAAAAGATTGTTCCTGCTACTACACTAAAGACCGCTGAAATAAAAAAAGAAGTTCCAGGTTCATAAGCTAACCCGCTTGCTCCAAGTGTTACTGCTAAAGCTGACGCCTGAACAAATGCAAGTACAACGGTTCCATATCTTGTGTATTGAGTAATTTGATTGCGTCCAGCTTGGCCATCTTTTTTTAACTCTTGTAGATATGGGATTGAATTAGAGAATAATTGCATGATAATCGCAGCAGAGATATATGGGACAACATTAAGAGCAAAAATGCTCATCCTCTCTAATGCACCGCCAGAAAATAGATTAAACATCTCGAGGATAGTGCCTTGATTCTGATCAAATAAAGCCGCCAGTCTTGCAGGATCTATACCAGGGATAGGAATATGAGTTCCAAGGCGATAAACAACAATGGCCATAAAGACAAATCTTAGTCTTCTCCAAAGATCGCTCATTCCTTTATTTTGATCTGCCATAAAAAATTACTCGGAAGACTCCTCTGTTTTTTCAGAAGTTTTCTTATCTGTTTTCTTTGAAGTTTTGACAAACTTTTCTTTAGTCGGTTTTGTCTCAATTGCGGCAACAGTTCCGCCAGCTTTTTCTATGGACTCCTTGGCTCCTTTGGTGACAAGTATTCCAGTTACGCTCATTGCTTGAGCAATATCACAGACACCAAAAATTTTAACTTTTTTAGTTGCTTGAGAAATAACTCTATTAGCTTTCAAGGTATCTAAATTAACTTCAGTCATAGAAGCTATATTTTTTAGATTAACCTCTTTCGAGCCTCTATTTACTCTAGATGAAAAGCCAAACTTAGGTATTCTCTGCTGCAATGGCATCTGACCACCTTCAAAACCTCTAGCTATAGAGCCTCCTGACCTAGATTTTTGACCTTTATGGCCTCTTCCAGCAGTTTTACCGGTTCCAGAACCAATACCTCTTCCCACACGCTTTCTATTTTTTGTTGTGCCTGTACTCGTAAGAGTATTTAATCCTAAAGAATTATTTGTTTCTGAATTTTCCATTATTAGCTCTCTATAACTTCCAACATATCTCTAATTTTATTTATCATGCCTCTATTGCTTGGAGTATCTTCAACAGTCACGGTTTGTTGTAACTTTCTAAAACCAAGCCCTTTTACACATTTCTTATGATTTGGCAGTCTGCCAATACTGCTCTTGATAAGTTTGATATCTATTGTTTTATTACTCATGATATTTCAGCTGTTTTTTTGCCTCTTCGTAAAGCTACCTCTTCAGGAGATTCCATTGAACGTAACGCGTTGATGGTTGCCCTTACAACGTTGACTGGATTGGTTGATCCATAGCACTTAGCTAAAACATTTTGGACTCCAACAAGTTCTAGAACAGCTCTCATTGCACCACCGGCAATAATTCCTGTTCCTTCAGCAGCTGGCTGCATATAAACTTTAGCAGCACCGTGTTTAGCCTTAACTGGGTACCATAGAGTAGAAGAATTTAAACTAACATCAACCATATTTCTTCTTGCGTTCTCCATTGCTTTTTGTATGGCAATTGGAACCTCTTTAGCCTTACCTCTTCCAAATCCTACTTTTCCCTTACCATCACCAACAACACACAAGGCTGTAAATCCAAAAATACGTCCGCCTTTTACAACTTTGGCAACTCTATTTACTTGAACAAGTTTTTCTTCAAGTGCATCTTGCTGTTGCAAACTATTATTTTGTTGACTCATTTTTTAAAACTCCAATCCAGCTTCACGAGCTGATTCTGCAATGGCTTTTATGCGGCCATGATATTTATATCCTGATCGATCAAACACTACTTTTTTAATGCCAGCTTCAATTGCTCTCTCTGCTATCTTTTGACCAATAGCTTTAGCGGAGCTTAAATTATTTGAGGCCATTTTATCTGCTTTCTC
>CABXFE010000029.1 GCA_902511425.1 uncultured SAR86 cluster bacterium | reverse complement strand
AACCTAAAGGCCGCAACTTCAGGAAATATTAGTTTGGGATTTGTATGGAATATTCTTGAAGAAGTTAATCTAACCATTGATTATTGGGCTATCAACTACAAGGATCGAATTGAAGCAGAGAGCGCTCAGGTATTATTAAATACAAATCCTTATGCAAGCAGCATAACAAGAAATCAATTTGGAGAATTGATAGCAGTAAGCACTTCATATTTCAACGAAGAAAAAACTGAAATCAATGGCATAGATGCAGAGATCAATTTCTTTAAAGCCACTCAATATGGTGACTTTAATTATTCGATTAAGGCAACTCAATTTTCTGAATTTTTAACGCCTGAGGATAGTGAGGTAGGAACTCAGGTATTAAGCTCAGCAATGGTCAACAGAGTGGGCAAGTTCAACTACGATGCCCATACTCATTCATTGCCAAAATTGCGATTGAACACATTTTTAAGCTGGACAATAAATGATTTGATGCTGGGCATGAATAGCAGATATGTCGAAGGATATTCAAATGAACGTCAGATCCCTGCATCTGCCATTAGTCTTGGCTACACTAATTATGTCAAATCATTTTTAGTGCACGACTTTTCACTAAAAAAATCTTTTCAGTTTTCATTGGGTGAAATGGAGATAGGTCTGGGAATTATCAATGCTTTTGATAAGAAAGCCCCATTATTATATGACGCCCCTGACTTTAGTTTTGATACCAAAGTACATGATCCAAGAGGGCGACTAATAAACCTTACTGCAGAATTCAATTTATAAGAAAACATGAAGGGTCTAATTAAAGACCCTTCAGCATTCTTAGGGGGAAAAGTACGCTAAGCATTTATATGAATTTGTATTCAACTTCTATTTGGGGGAAAAGAATGAATACTTAGCGTACATTAATATGTATGCAATTCTTATGCCAAAATAATTGTTTGAATTTAAGTAGATTTTTTTAAATTAAAAATCCTTGCTTTTGCATTATATTTTTTTTACTGCTATCGTCAATTGAGTATTTAAATCAATCTGCATGAGTAAATCTTTAGCTAAAATCCTTATGTATCTTACAGGCACTTACGCTTTGTTTGGTTATGCATTTCTTTTAATATGGTTCATAAGCATTATGCTGAACTTAGTTTTAGGGGAGATATCCTTGTTTCCTTCAGTGCTTCAAAATACCATCTCTTTAGTTGAAACTTTGATAATAAGTGGCTTTACAGGCTTAATTGTGTCTTTGCTTTTTGTGGGACAATTCTTCTTTGCCTACCATGCACATAACGTATTTAATAGGCTTAGCAAAACAGAGATAACCTATACAAAAAAAGAACGCGAAGAATACATAACATACCTACTTCTGGTCATTCTGTTTTTTATTTTAGTATTAATATAAAAGGGTAGATGGTGCCGGCACCAAGAGTTGAACTCGGGACCTGATGATTACAAATCAACTGCTCTACCAACTGAGCTATACCGGCTTAGAAAGATCAGAATTTTACATCAATAATTTCAATGTTGGAAGTTGCTCTATTCAGCCAAAATATTTTTGTATAAAACATGTATAGTTAAAACATTATTCATTCACTGGAGAAAACTATGAAAAAACTATTATTACTTTCTACTCTGATTTTTAGCTTTGATATGAGCGCAAATAATTTGCCAGATAATTTTTCTATGTATCAATCTAATTTTCTATTTAACTGCCCAGAACCAGAAAAATGTTTTGCAGCTTTTGATAAATATATGTCCTCGCCAGAGGTAGCTGCAGAAAAATTTGAAGTAGACTTTTTTGCAATTAATCAAAATGGTTGGGACGATTCAACACATGGCATTAGCTGGTATTTTTTAGATGAAGATCAATACGTAAAATCTGGTCAAATCTACACAACCTCAGAAGCCGGAAGAGAATTTAGAAAAGCCATGAATGATATTGGTGCTGAGATAATTTCAGACACACTAACAGTACATTCAGTTGGAGTGGTTCTTGCAGAGGATACAGCTTCAAATGTTGTAACGCTTAGGTGGAGTCATGAGGTAACCAACCCTGATAAATTTGTTCCTTTGTGGGCTAAGTTTTCTAAAAGCATTGAAAACTATGATTGGTCTGCAAATGCATATGGTCTTCAGACTCATTTATTAGGTAATAATGGAAACGGGATAACCCATGAGATATGGGCAGGTTTTAGTTCACCCCAAGGCGCATTAAAATTTCTTAGTGGCATGTATGGTTCAGATGAATTTGCTAAGTTCTCGCCCCAAGCGAATAAGCACTCTAAGTTTAAAAGATCTTATATGGAAATTAGTCTGAAGCAATACAACCCAGACTAATATTATGATTCAACTTAAATGGTCTCTTTTGAGGCCATTTTTTTATATTTTAAATTCACAGCCTGTGCCACCTATCCCGCAATATCCATTTGGATTTTTGTCTAAGTACTGTTGGTGATATTCCTCTGCTAAAAAATATTCTTGGCTCATTTTTAATTCAGTAGTAATTGAACCTAAATTAGATGCTGAAAGAGTGCCCTGATATTTTTCTAAACTAGCCTTAATCACATTTAATTCTTCTATCTCTTCGCAGTAACATACTGACCTATATTGAGTCCCGATATCATTGCCTTGCCTCATTCCTTGAGTTGGATCATGACATTCCCAAAAAACTTTAAGTAAATCGACCAAAGAAATCTGAGATGGATTATAGTCAATCTTTACGACCTCAGCGTGAGATGTAACTCCTGCGCAAACCAGTTCATAGGTTGGATTATTATGATCTCCACCTGCATAACCAACTGATGTCATTACAACCCCTGGTAATGACCAAAATTTTCTTTCAACTCCCCAGAAGCAACCAGCACCAAAGATTATTGAATCGATTTCAGCCGATTGGTTGTGATTGATTTCCTTATTAAAAACTGTATGAATCATTGATTTAATATATACCTTTAATTGAGCATTCACCTGAGCTAATTGTTTTAAGCTCGCTTGCTGTCTGAAGAAGCATCATACCTTCTTCATTAATTCCATTGAAGATACCAATTTCAATATCCTGTTTATTATTTGATACAGCTTTTAACTCCATGTTCATATGCACGCATCTATTCTCCCACGCATCTATCCAGTTTTCATAACCATTCTCCACATAATCAATGATGCCACGAAGAATACTATTAATTAATTTCTCTCGAGGAAGGATCTTTGCTAGTTCTCCAATTTCTCCCCACCATGATTCTTTTTTTGGCAAGGAATAATTAATTCCTATGCCAACTATGAACTCAACTTCATCTGAATTGATTTCAGACTCAATTAAGATCCCACATATTTTCTTTTTATTGATCAATAAATCATTAGGCCATTTAAGACCTGCATTAATTTTTTGGCCTGAGGCTAAATCCATAGCTTCTGAGATTAAAAGCCCAATTATGAGGCTAAGTGGGGCAGGGTTCTTGTCTTTAAATTTTATAGTCATATAAATATTTCCTGCATCTGGGCTATACCATTCTTTCCCTTGCCTTCCCCTTCCAGCAGTTTGCTGTTCAGAGATCACAACTAGATAATCTTTGATTAGCAACCTTTCCTTTGCAAATGTGTTTGTTGAATTGACCACATCTAATAGATAAAAGTCTATATTTTCTAGATTTAACCCTTTAAAAACTTCTTTTTGTGTTAATTTGTGCAAGTTATGAATAATCTAGTTGACTTCAGCTCATTCTAGAACAAAAATAGCACCCTTGAAATGGAGGAGTGGCCGAGTGGTTAAAGGCGGCAGACTGTAAATCTGTTCTCTACGAGTACGTTGGTTCGAATCCAGCCTCCTCCACCATTTTTTAATAGAATATTTACTGCAAAAAAGGTTGAGTTTATCGATTTTTAAGGGGATAATACGCCACCTTAAATTTGGATACTGTAATTCGGGCTCATATAGCTCAGCGGTAGAGCACTTGCTTGGTAAGTAAGAGGTCACCGGTTCAAGTCCGGTTATGAGCTCCATTTTATAGGTAGATTTTAGAGTTAATTTCATAAATAGAGAGGCAAGAAATGGCTAGAGAAAAATACGAAAGAACGTTACCCCATGTCAATGTTGGAACAATTGGCCACGTCGATCATGGTAAAACTACATTAACTGCTGCCTTAACGAAAGTTGCTGCAGAAGTATTTGGTGGTGAAGTTGTAGACTTTGCAAATATTGATAATGCTCCTGAAGAAAGAGAGCGTGGTATTACTATTGCTACCTCACATGTTGAGTACGTTTCAACTACAAGACATTATGCTCACGTAGATTGCCCAGGACATGCTGACTATGTAAAAAATATGATTACTGGTGCTGCACAAATGGATGGAGCTATCTTAGTAGTAAGCGCAGCCGACGGTCCTATGCCTCAAACAAGAGAGCATATTCTGCTTGCTAAGCAAGTTGGCGTTCCAAAAATTGTAGTTTTCTTAAACAAAGCCGACCAAGTTGATGATGCTGAGCTACAAGAATTAGTAGAAATGGAAATTAGAGAATTATTAGATACATATGATTTCCCTGGTGACGATACACCAATCATAGTTGGAAGTGCATTAAAAGCATTAGAAGGTGATTCATCCGATATTGGCGTTCCTGCTGTAACAAAATTAATTGAAGCATTGGATTCATTTGTAGAAGAGCCTGCTAGAGAGATTGAAAAGCCATTCTTAATGCCTGTTGAAGATGTCTTTACAATATCTGGAAGAGGAACTGTTGTTACCGGTAGAATAGAGCAGGGAATTGTTAAAACTGGAGATGCATTAGAAATTGTTGGTATTTCAGACACAACAACAACAACATGTACCGGTGTAGAGATGTTCAGAAAATCTCTTGACGAAGGCAGAGCTGGTGAAAACTGTGGAGTTTTATTAAGAGGTATTGAAAGAGATGCTGTTGAGCGTGGTCAAGTGTTAAGTGCTCCAGGGTCTATTAACCCTCATACAGAATTTGAAGCTGAAATCTATGTGCTTAGCAAGGAAGAGGGTGGAAGACATACTCCTTTCTTTAGTAATTATAGACCTCAATTTTACTTTAGAACTACAGATGTAACTGGTGCTTGCGCATTACCAGAAGGCACTGAGATGGTTATGCCTGGTGATAATATTAAGATGACAGTTAGTCTAATCGCTCCTATTGCAATGGAAGAAGGTTTAAAATTTGCAATTAGAGAAGGCGGAAGAACTGTTGGAGCTGGCGTAGTCGCGAAGATTATTAAGTAATTTAACAATTTTACAATTTTGCCGAGTATAAAGCTCGGCATTTTTGTCTCTATTTATAGGAGAAAATTTAGGCCAGTAGCTCAACTGGTAGAGCGACGGTCTCCAAAACCGTAGGTTGGGGGTTCAAGTCCCTCCTGGCCTGCCAAGGAGCTGGTTTAAAGAAGAAATATGGCAAAGGGTAACGCATCAAACATTGCCGATAAGATCAAATGGCTTCTGTCAATTGCTATCTTTTCTGTTGCTATTGTTGGTAATGGTTATTACACAGAATTTGCTTTTATATATAGAGTTCTCGCTGTTGTAGCCCTTTTCATTCTTGCAACCATAATTCTTGCAACAACAACTTTCGGTAAAGGCGCTGTTTCTCTTATGAAAGAATCTAGAACTGAAATGAGACGAGTGGTTTGGCCGACTCGTATGGAGACAACTCAAACATTTATGGTTGTTTTTGGATCTATTATTGTTCTTTGCCTATTTTTTTGGGCACTAGAATCCCTTTTAAGTTGGTTAACAAAATTAATTTTAGGATAGTTATAAAGTGAATTGGTACGTAATAATGGCATATTCAGGGTACGAACTTAAAGTTAAGGCCGCCCTAGAGGAACGCATTGAGCTTGCTGGTTTAAAAGATCAATTTGGCGAAATTTTAGTCCCAACAGAGTCAGTTGTTGAATTAAAAAGTGGCGCCAAGAAGAAGACAGAGCGTAAATTTTTCCCGGGCTATATTTTAATTGAAATGGACATGAATGATGATACGTGGCAACTAGTCAAGCACACTCCCAGGGTTAGTACTTTTGTGGGGGGTAAAAAAGACAAACCAGCTCCTATTTCAAAAAGTGATGTGGATAATATTATTAATAGAATTGAAGTTGGAGAAGAAGCCCCAAGACCTAAGACATTATTTGAGCCTGGTGAGGTTATCAGGGTGTGTGATGGGCCATTCAATGATTTTAATGGAGTTGTGGAAGAAGTGGACTATGAACGCAGCAGCGTTAAAGTTTCTGTCCAAATTCTTGGTAGATCAACGCCTGTTCAATTAGATTTCATTCAAATAGAGAAAACATAATGGCAAAGAAAGTAGCAACAATTTTAAAACTACAAATACCCGCAGGAGCGGCAAATCCAAGCCCGCCAGTCGGACCGGCTTTAGGCCAAGCAGCAGTTAATATTATGGATTTCTGTAATGCATTCAATGCTGAAACCCAAAACATGGAAAAGGGGCTGCCTCTGCCCGTGGTTATAACTGTATACGAAGATAAATCTTTTACCTTTGAAGTTAAATCAGCGCCAGCAGCAGTTCTAATTAAGAAAGCCGCAGGAATAAGCAAGGGAAGTGGTGAGCCAAATAGAGAAAAAGTTGGCTCCATTACCAGGGCTCAACTAGAAGAGATTGTTACAGCAAAACAAAAAGATTTAAATGCAAATGATATGGATCAGGCAGTCAAAATTATTGCAGGCACCGCAAGAAGCATGGGAGTAGAAGTTAAATAATGACTAAGCTTACAAAAAAGAAAAAACAATTGTTGGAACTTGTTGATCCTGAGAATACATATTCATTAGAAGAAGCAATGAATATATTTCAAACAGTTAAATCCAATAAGTTTGATGAATCCGTAGATATTGCACTAAGATTAGGCATCGATCCAGGAAAATCTGATCAGAATGTCAGAGGCGCTATCACACTTCCCCATTCACTAGGTAAAACGGTTACAGTTGCTGTTTTTGCTGATGGAGATCAAGCAAAGGAGGCTAATGATGCAGGTGCAGACTTTGTCGGCATGGAAGATTTAGCAGAGAAATTTAAAAAAGAAGAAATTGATGTTGATGTGGTAATTTCATCACAAGCCGCTATGAAGATCGTGGGCCAATTGGGTCAGGTTCTTGGACCCAAAGGACTGATGCCAAATCCAAAGACAGGAACAGTTACTGAAAAAGTTGGGGAAGCAATTAATAATGCTAAATCAGGCCAAGTACGTTTTAGAACAGATAAAAATGGAATATTGCATGGCTGTATTGGAAAAGTTTCATTTTCATCGAGTCAAATTCAAGAAAATGCAGCGGCTATGCTTGAAGAAGTAAAGAAATTGAAGCCAGCTTCTGCTAAAGGTTCATATATTCGAAGTGTTGCTTTAAGTAGTACTATGGGACCAGGGGTCAAAGTTACTCCTGCATCCTTAGTTGTATAAGTTTTAGGGTCTTTTTTTGACCCTAGATTGTTGCGTTAATCGCAGCCGTCAAAGACCGTAGGTGCGAAAGCTTAATTTCCTACGTAGGTGGTGTTCAAATTGCGAAGGCGGTTTGTCACCGATTAGCCGAAAGGCATTAATAGGAGAATTGCTGTGGCGTTAGCTAGAGAAGATAAAGAGAGAATAGTTCAAGAAGTTAAGGAAGTTTCGGCTTCTGCATCTTCACTTGTTATTTCAGATGCCAGAGGCCTTAAGGTTTCTGAGTTAACTGAAATTAGAAAACAAGGAACTGAATCTGGAGTCCATATCCAGGTCATAAAAAACTCTCTTGCAAAATTGGCATTTGAAGGCACTGATTTTGGTTGTACTGATGAAGTGTTAACAGGGCCATCACTTTTTGCATTCTCATATGCTGAGCCAGGTGCAGCAGCGAAGATGTTAAAAACTTACGCAAAAAACTTTGAAGCTCTTGAGATCAAAGCTTTGGTTGTGGAAGGGCAACTTCTAGATGGATCACAGATTGATGTTCTTGCATCTTTACCATCTCGAGAGGAAGCATTAACTCTTATTGCTGCAGTACTTCAAGCACCTATAGGCAAATTTGCAACACTTCTTAATGAAGTGCCAAGCAAGTTGGCTAGGGTTCTTTCTGCAGTTCGAGACAACAAACAGGCTAACGCCTAAATCTAGGAGAAAAAAATGGCAATATCTAAAGACGATATTCTGAGCGCGATAGAGGAAATGTCCGTTATGGACTTGGTTGAACTTATTTCAGCAATTGAGGAGAAATTTGGTGTTACTGCAGCTGCTGCTGTAGCCGCTGCTCCTGCTGCTGCTGGCGGAGATGCTGGAGAGGCTGCTGAAGAAAAAGATGACTTTGATGTAGTTTTAACTGCAGCTGGTGATCAAAAAGTTCAAGTTATTAAAGCTGTCCGTGCTATTACAGGACTTGGATTGAAAGAAGCCAAAGACTTAGTAGATGGCGCTCCTAACACTTTGAAAGAAGCTGTTAAGAAAGCTGATGCTGAAGAAATGCTTAAGCAATTGACTGAGGCAGGAGCAACGGCAGAGCTTAAATAATCTTTCAATAAAACATTTTTAAAGGGCGACATATGTCATATAGCTATACAGAAAAAAGAAGAATTAGAAAGAACTTCGGAAGACTTCCAAAAGTCATGAAGCTTCCTAAGCTGATTGAGACACAGCTTGAATCTTATACACAATTTCTTCAACAACATGTTGAAGCTGGTGCAAGAGAAAATAAGGGTCTTGAAGAAGTTTTTAAAACTCTTTTTCCTATTACTAGTGTTTCTGGCAATGCTGCCCTTGAATATGTTTCATACGAATTAGGAAAACCTGGTTATACGGTCCAAGAATGTTTAATTCAAGGTCTCAGTTACTCTGCACCCCTTAGAATAGTGGTCCGTCTAGTGATTTATGATCGAGAGACTAATTTTCAAGAAGTTAAAGACGTTAAAGAGGGAGAAGTTTTCATGGGCGAGGTTCCATTGATGACTGAAAATGGATCTTTTGTTATAAACGGTACAGAAAGAGTTGTAGTTAACCAGCTGCATAGATCCCCAGGTGTTTTTTTTGATCATGATAAAGGTAAAACTCACTCATCAGGTAAAGTCTTGTATTCTGCTCGAATCATCCCTTATAGAGGTTCTTGGTTAGATTTTGAGTTTGACCCAAAAGATAATTTATTTTGTCGAATTGATAGAAGAAGAAAAATACCAGCTACCATAATTTTAAAAGCCATGGATATGGGCACTGAAGAAATTCTTCAGCATTTTTATGAGGTTGATACTGTTCAAATAGAAAAAGCTGGAATAAGTATTGAATTAATTCCATCCAGATTAAGAGGTCAAACATTACCAGTAGATCTAAAAATTAAATCAAAAGTAGTTGTTGAGGCCAATAAGAGAATCACTGCGCGCCATGTTCGTGAGCTTGAGCAAGCAAAAATGTCTTCGCTTAAAGTCGAAGACGATTTCTTGATAGGGAAAGTTCTTGCAAAAGATATATTCAATCAAGAAACTGGAGAAGTTCTAGTTTCTGCGAATACAGAGATTGACCAATCAATTATTGAAGCTATAAGGGAAGCAAATATAGCCGAACTTCATACTCTATATATTAATGAGCTTGATAAAGGCCCATATATATCTACAACTCTTAGAGCTGATCCTACCTCAAATAGGCTAGAAGCATTGGTTGAAATATATAGAATGATGAGACCTGGTGAGCCACCAACCAAAGACTCAGCCGAACAATTATTTCAAAACCTATTCTTTAATCATGATCGCTATGATCTGTCCGAAGTCGGCAGAATGAAATTTAATCGTAGATTAAAAATAGAAGCTACAAAAGACACTCCGGGTATCCTGGACTTAGAAGACATCTTAGGGGTTATGAAGGGGATAGTTGCAATAAGGGATGGTCATGACACCGTTGATGATATCGATCACCTGGGTAATAGACGCGTAAGATCAGTAGGAGAAATGACCGCTAACCAATTTAGGGTTGGTCTAATAAGAGTTGAGCGAGCTGTAAGAGAGAGATTAAGTATGGCTGAAGCTGATGAGCTTGGTCCCCAAGATCTTATCAATGCTAAGCCTGTGACTGCTGCAATTAAAGAGTTTTTTGGTTCAAGTCAGCTTTCTCAGTTCATGGATCAGAATAATCCTTTATCTGAAATCACTCATAAGCGAAGAGTATCGGCTCTGGGGCCAGGCGGATTAACCAGAGAGCGTGCTGGATTTGAAGTAAGGGACGTGCATCCAACTCATTATGGGAGACTGTGTCCAATTGAAACACCTGAAGGTCCAAACATTGGACTTATTAACTCATTTGCATGCTACTCAAGAACTAACGCTTATGGATTTATCGAAAGCCCTTACAGAAAAGTTGTCAAAGGCAAGGTATCCAATGACATTATCTACCTTTCTGCCATTGATGAGGGAGAACACGTTATTGCTCAGGCAAATGCCGTGTTGGATAAATCAGGTAAATTTGCAGATGACCTTGTACCAGTTAGACACAATGGTGATTCTGCGCTGATGAGCCCTGAAAGAATTGATCTAATGGATGTGGCTCCCCAGCAGGTTGTTTCTGTTGCTGCTTCTTTGATTCCTTTTCTTGAGCATGATGATGCTAACAGAGCCCTAATGGGTTCAAACATGATGCGCCAAGCTGTTCCGGTCTTAAAGCCGGAGAAACCTCTTGTTGGAACTGGCTTTGAAACTATTGTTGCTGGTGATTCGGGTGTTTGTGTTGTAGCCAAGAATAATGGTGTAGTGGAGAATGTTGATGCTGCAAGAATTGTTGTTCGTATAACTGATTCTAAGCACTCAAGCAATGCTGTTGATATTTACAATCTTACAAAGTACACAAGATCTAATCAAAATACATGCATAAATCAGAGACCTTTGGTTTCAGTTGGGGACAAAGTTAAATTTGGTGACATCCTAGCAGACGGACCGTCAGTAGATAATGGTGAGTTAGCTTTGGGTCAAAACATCCGAATAGCCTTCATGCCATGGAATGGATATAACTTTGAAGATTCAATTTTGATGTCAGAAAAAGTTTCAAGAGAAGATAGATTTACCTCCATTCATATTCAAGAGCTAACTTGTATTTCAAGAGATACCAAACTTGGTTCAGAGGAGATTACGGCTGATATACCCAATGTTGGCGAAGGCTCACTTGGGAAGCTTGATGAATGTGGCATGGTTTATGTCGGTGCTGAGGTTCAAGCTGGCGATATTTTAGTTGGCAAAATTACTCCCAAAGGCGAGACTCAATTATCGCCTGAAGAAAAACTATTGCGTGCAATTTTTGGAGAAAAAGCTTCTGATGTTAAAGATACATCATTGAGAGTTCCATCAAGCATTAATGGTACCGTAATTGGTGTTGAGGTCTTTACTAGAGATGGCATGGAGAAAGATGAGAGAACTCAATCAATTGAAGCTGATCATTTATCTGTTGCAAAGAAAGATGCCGATGACCAAATTAAAATCATTAATGATGCAACAAGAATTCGTCTTGTAGATATTATTAAAGGTTCCAAGATTTCAAAGGGTCCTGGACTTAAGAAGGGCTCCACGCCTTCCGCTGATGATTTATCAGATCTGAGCTTGGATGATTTGTTATCAGTGAGAACGTCTGAAGATTCTGCAAATTCAAAAATTGAAGATGCTGAAAAAGCTCTCAAGCAATATCTTAAAGATATTCAGGAAAGCTTCGATGAGAAAAAGCAAAAGATTACCAGAGGCCATGATCTTGCGCCCGGTGTGATTAAAATTGTGAAAGTTTACCTTGCTGTAAAAAGAAGAATTCAGCCTGGAGATAAGATGGCTGGTAGACATGGTAACAAAGGTGTCATATCAGAAATTATGCCAATTGAAGATATGCCATATGACAATGATGGAAATCCTGTTGACATTGTCTTGAATCCTTTAGGCGTTCCATCTCGAATGAATGTTGGACAGATTCTTGAGACTCATATGGGTTCAGCAGCAAAAGGGATTGGAGATAAAATCAATAAAATGATTAAAGCTAAAGCAAAGGCTGATGAGCTTAAAAAATATTTAGATGTTTTGTATAACAAGAATGCAACCATAAAAGAGGACCTTAATTCTTTTAATAATACTGAAATTCAATCTTTGGCAAGCAATCTCACAGATGGCTTACCGATTGCAACTCCTGTTTTTGATGGAGCCAAAGAATCCGAGATTAAAGAATTGTTAAGGCTTGCTGATCTTCCTGAGTCAGGTCAATTGACTCTCTTTGATGGAAGAACTGGCAGACAGTTTGAGAGACCTGTAACTGTTGGATATATGTACATGATCAAACTTAATCATTTGGTCGATGATAAAATGCATGCTCGCTCAACAGGGTCATATAGTCTTGTTACTCAGCAACCTCTTGGAGGAAAAGCTCAGTTTGGTGGACAAAGATTTGGTGAAATGGAAGT
>CABXFE010000028.1 GCA_902511425.1 uncultured SAR86 cluster bacterium | reverse complement strand
GACTGAGACACGGCCCAGACTCCTACGGGAGGCAGCAGTGGGGAATATTGGACAATGGGCGCAAGCCTGATCCAGCCATACCGCGTGTGTGAAGAAGGCCCTAGGGTTGTAAAGCACTTTAAGTTGGGAAGAAAAGTTATTGGTTAATACCCAATAACCGTGACATTACCATCAGAATAAGGACCGGCTAATTCCGTGCCAGCAGCCGCGGTAATACGGAAGGTCCAAGCGTTAATCGGAATTACTGGGCGTAAAGCGCGCGTAGGTGGTTTATTAAGTTGGATGTGAAATCCCCGGGCTCAACCTGGGAACTGCATCCAAAACTGATTCACTAGAGTACGATAGAGGGAGGTAGAATTCACAGTGTAGCGGTGGAATGCGTAGATATTGTGAAGAATACCAATGGCGAAGGCAGCCTCCTGGATCTGTACTGACACTGAGGTGCGAAAGCGTGGGTAGCGAACAGGATTAGATACCCTGGTAGTCCACGCCGTAAACGATGTCAACTAGCTGTTGGAAAACTATGTTTTTCAGTGGCGCAGCTAACGTAGTAAGTTGACCGCCTGGGGAGTACGGCCGCAAGGCTAAAACTCAAATGAATTGACGGGGACCCGCACAAGCGGTGGAGCATGTGGTTTAATTCGATGCAACGCGAAAAACCTTACCTATACTTGACATACTTGGAATGCTTTGTAATGAAGCAGTGCCTTCGGGAGCCAAGATACAGGTGCTGCATGGCTGTCGTCAGCTCGTGTCGTGAGATGTTCCGTTAAGTCGGATAACGAGCGCAACCCTTACCCTTATTTGCCAGCGATTCGGTCGGGAACTATAAGGGGACTGCCGGTGATAAACCGGAGGAAGGTGAGGACGACGTCAAGTCATCATGGCCCTTACGTATAGGGCTACACACGTGCTACAATGGAGAATACAGACGGACGCTAAGCCGCGAGGTGGTGCTAATCCTAGAAAATTCTTCGTAGTCCGGATTGGAGTCTGCAACTCGACTCCATGAAGTCGGAATCGCTAGTAATCGCGAATCAGCATGTCGCGGTGAATACGTTCTCGGGTCTTGTACACACCGCCCGTCATACCATGGAAGTGGATTGCACCAGAAGTAGATAGTCTAACCTTCGGGAGGGCGTTTACCACGGTGTGCTTCATGACTGGGGTAAAGTCGTAACAAGGTAGCCGTAGGGGAACCTGTGGCTGGATCACCTCCTTAACGATACTTTCGTACTAGAGTGCCCACACGAGTAATCAAAAATATTAAAAGAAGTTCTTTATAAGTTTTGGTATGTAATTTTCTAGTGTTTATATCTTTTTGATATATACACCAGTGTCATATCTTTTAGATATGTACACGTAGATCACTGCATTTAATAGAAGAAAATTTTATTAAGTTATTCTCAAACAATAACAAAAAAACTTAGTCCGCTTAAAAGGAGGACTAAGTATATAACCCTTTTTTAGGGTTATATGATCAAGTAATTAAGAGCACAAGGCGGATGCCTTGGCAGCTGAAGGCGATGAAGGACGTAGTAACTTGCGATAAGCTTCGGGGAGGTGGTAAACAACCTTTGATCCGGAGATTTCCGAATGGGAGAACCCAGTGTGCATAAGCACATTATCTTATACTGAATACATAGGTATATGAGGCAAACCTAGGGAACTGAAACATCTAAGTACCTAGAGGAAAAGAAATCAAAAGAGATTCCGGTAGTAGCGGCGAGCGAAACCGGACTAGCCCTTAAGCTTTTTTAAGATTAGCAAAACATACTGGAAAGTATGGCCATAGTAGGTGATAGCCCTGTATGCGAAAATCTTTTAAAAGTGAAATCGAGTAGGTCGGGACACGTGAAATCTTGACTGAACATGGGGGGACCATCCTCCAAGGCTAAATACTCTCAGCTGACCGATAGTGAACCAGTACCGTGAGGGAAAGGCGAAAAGAACCCCGGCGAGGGGAGTGAAATAGAACCTGAAACCTTGTGCTTACAAGCAGTCGGAGCAGACTTGTTCTGTGACGGCGTACCTTTTGTATAATGGGTCAACGACTTAATTTCAGTAGCAAGCTTAACCGTTTAGGGGAGGCGTAGGGAAACCGAGTCTTAATAGGGCGCTCAGTTGCTGGAATTAGACCCGAAACCGGGTGATCTATCCATGGCCAGGGTGAAGGTTAGGTAACACTGACTGGAGGCCCGAACCCACTTATGTTGAAAAATGAGGGGATGAGCTGTGGATAGGAGTGAAAGGCTAATCAAACCCGGAGATAGCTGGTTCTCTTCGAAAACTATTTAGGTAGTGCCTCATGTATTACCATTGGGGGTAGAGCACTGTTTCGGCTAGGGGGTCATCCCGACTTACCAAACCGATGCAAACTCCGAATACCAATGAGTATGAGCATGGGAGACAGACTGCGGGTGCTAACGTCCGTAGTCGAGAGGGAAACAACCCAGACCGTCAGCTAAGGTCCCAAATTATGATTAAGTGGGAAACAATGTGGGAAGGCACAAACAGCTAGGAGGTTGGCTTAGAAGCAGCCATCCTTTAAAGAAAGCGTAATAGCTCACTAGTCGAGTCGGCCTGCGTGGAAGATATAACGGGGCTAAATCATAAACCGAAGCTACGGATCTTAAATTTATTTAAGATGGTAGAAGAGCGTTCTGTAAGCGGTTGAAGGTGTGCTGTAAGGCATGCTGGACGTATCAGAAGTGCGAATGTTGACATGAGTAACGATCAAAGAGGTGAAAAACCTCTTCGCCGAAAATCCAAGGTTTCCTGTCCAACGCTAATCGAGGCAGGGTGAGTCGGCTCCTAAGGCGAGGGCGAAAGCCGTAGTCGATGGAAAACAGGTTAATATTCCTGTACTTCTTATAATTGCGATGGGGTGACGGAGAAGGTTAGGCTAGCACGGCGATGGTTGTCCGTGTTCAAGGTTGTAGACTTAGATCTTAGGTAAATCCGGGATCTTTTAAGGTCGAGAACTGATAACGACCACTCTTTGAGTGGGAAGTAGTTGATACCATGCTTCCAGGAAAAACCTCTAAGCTTCAGATTATAAGGAACCGTACCCGAAACCGACACAGGTGGATAAGTCGAGAAGACTAAGGTGTTTGAGAGAACTATGGTGAAGGAACTAGGCAAAATGGTACCGTAACTTCGGGAGAAGGTACGCCACCATTGGTGATAAGACTTGCTCTTTAAGCTGATGGTGGTCGAAGAAACTAGGTGGCTGCGACTGTTTATTAAAAACATAGCACTCTGCAAAATCGTAAGATGACGTATAGGGTGTGACGCCTGCCCGGTGCCGGAAGGTTAATTGATGGGGTTAGCTTCGGCGAAGCTCCTGATCGAAGCCCCGGTAAACGGCGGCCGTAACTATAACGGTCCTAAGGTAGCGAAATTCCTTGTCGGGTAAGTTCCGACCTGCACGAATGGCGTAACGATGGCCACACTGTCTCCACCATAGACTCAGTGAAATTGAAATCGCTGTTAAGATGCAGTGTACCCGCAGCTAGACGGAAAGACCCCGTGCACCTTTACTATAGGTTCACACTGGACTTTGACTTTATTTGTGTAGGATAGGTGGGAGACTTTGAAGCCGAGACGCTAGTCTTGGTGGAGTCGTCCTTGAAATACCACCCTTGTAAAGTTGAGGCTCTAACTCAGGTCCGTAATCCGGATCGAGGACAGTGTGTGCTGGGTAGTTTGACTGGGGCGGTCTCCTCCCAAAGAGTAACGGAGGAGTACGAAGGTATCCTAAGCATGGTCGGACATCATGCAGATTGTATAAAGGCATAAGGATGCTTGACTGCGAGACCGACGGGTCGAGCAGGTAGGAAACTAGGTCTTAGTGATCCGGTGGTTCTGAATGGAAGGGCCATCGCTCAACGGATAAAAGGTACGCCGGGGATAACAGGCTGATACCCCCCAAGAGTTCACATCGACGGGGGTGTTTGGCACCTCGATGTCGGCTCATCACATCCTGGGGCTGGAGCAGGTCCCAAGGGTATGGCTGTTCGCCATTTAAAGTGGTACGCGAGCTGGGTTTAGAACGTCGTGAGACAGTTCGGTCCCTATCTGCTGTGGGCGTTGGAGATTTGAGGGAAGCTGATCCTAGTACGAGAGGACCGGATTGGACGAACCTCTGGTGTTCCGGTTGTCACGCCAGTGGCATCGCCGGGTAGCTATGTTCGGAAGGGATAACCGCTGAAAGCATCTAAGCGGGAAGCCTCTCCCAAGATTAGATCTCCCATAGACTTCGGTCTACTAAAGAGTCGTCATAGACTATGACGTTGATAGGCAAGATGTGTAAGCGTTGTGAGGCGTTGAGCTAACTTGTACTAATAACTCGTGAGGCTTGATCATGTAACCTTAAAAAAGGTTCCATTGTTCAGGAATAACATATTTGTAGTGAAAAAGAATTACATACCAGTTTGCCTGATGACAATAGCAGTTTGGTACCACCTGATCCCATCTCGAACTCAGAAGTGAAACGAACTCACGCCAATGGTAGTGCAAGGTCTCCTTGTGTGAGAGTAGGTAATCGTCAGGCTTTTTTCTTTGAAAGGCTCTCAGTTTTTTCTGAGAGCCTTTTTTTTGTATTAAAATAAGAATATGGACATCGCAGAAATCTCAGATCGCATGGAACTTGAAAAACTTGTAACCGATTATGCTACTGCTGTGGATACAAAAAATTTTCAAGAGTTTAATAATTTATTTACAACAGATGCACATATTGATTACACCGCAGTAGGAGGTATAGCTGGCAACCTTCAAGAAATAATAAATTACTTAGAAACAGCATTAGATCATTTTCCAAATTATCAACATTTAATTTCAAATATTTCATTAACCTTAAATGGGAATTCTGCTTCTGGAAAAGTAATGTGTTTCAACCCCATGCAAACAGAGGATGAACAAGTCTTCTTTCTTGGGATGTGGTATCAAGACACCTATAAGAAGATTAATGATAAATGGCTTATTGCATCTAGAATTGAAGAGAGCTCTTGGGCTCATAACGTTCCAAGTTTCATCAATACTAAACCTCAAAAATGATAGTTGGTCTCACTGGCGGCATAGGATCTGGTAAATCAGCTGCAGCAAATTTTTTTCAAAACGAAGGCATTAATGTAATAGATGCAGACAGTTTATCTAGAGATGCCATCGAAAAAGGCACCCCCGGCTTTGATAGTATAGTTCAATGCTTTGGATCTAAAATTATTGACTCTGATGGATCAATTGATAGAGCATATTTAAGAAAAGAAGTTTTTGTTGACGATAAGAAAAAAAAGACATTAGAATCAATCATTCATCCATTAGTTGGAGATTTGATGTTAAAAAAAATTGCTGCCTCAAAATCTCCATATTCAATTATCATGGTGCCACTAATTTTTGAGACTAAAAGTATGAGTAACTATAATAGAATTTTGGTTATTGATTGCGACCCAAATCTTCAACTCGAAAGAGCTTCACTGCGAGATGATAACTCTCAAGAACAGATACAGAAAATTATGGATTCTCAATGCTCAAGAGAAGAGAGAATAAGCATAGCTAATGATATTATTCCCAATAATGATTCGTTAGAAAATTTGAAAATTCGATCCATCGCTATGCATAAATTTTATTTAAACCTTTGTTAAAAATGACGAAGTCTTGTCCCCGCTGCAATAAAGAGGCTGATCTTAGTCAAACGAATATTTATAGACCATTTTGCTCTAAAAAATGTAAATTGATTGATTTAGGTAGTTGGGCCAATGAAGAAAAGCTGATCAGTAGGCCGATTGAATCAGAAGATTTTTATCAAGACTAAATTATCTTCCACTCTCCGGCTTCTATTAAAGGTTTAGCTTTTTTATACTTTAATTCTTTTGTCTCTTTGCCATTAGTAATTTTTACTATCTCATTTCTTTGTAACTTTGGCTCATCCGTTTTTACAGTTTCCACCTTGGCTAATTGCTCTGGTTCTGGGCTTGGATCGCTCCCTATGACTGGTTGTAATTGCTCTTGTTGTAGTTTCATTTCTCTATTTTGTTGTGCTTCGCGAGATCTTTCCTCTAACTCTTGGATCTCCTCTTCGCTGGCAAGCTCAATCCTGAATAGAACTTTAATCGCCTCAGCATTAATTTCGTCTAACATCACTTCAAACATTTCAAATGCTTCACGCTTATATTCATTTTTTGGATTCTTTTGAGCATAGGCTCTCAAACCAACGCTTTGTCTCAAGTGATCCATTTCAGACAAATGATCTTTCCAATGCACATCTAATATTTGTAACATTACCTGCTTTTCAAGCTGAGCAAGGTTGTCTTCAATTTTTAGGTATTTTTGTTTATATTTTTTTGTTGCGCTGTCAGCGATCAATGTAGCAATTAGATCTGGGGTTAATTTTTGATCATTACTAACTTTAGCTGCTATGTTTTCTTCGATTAAGTAATGATCAAACAAATATTTATCTAATTCCCCCAGTCTCCACTGACTCTCTACAGAATCCAAAGGTACAAAATCACTTGAAACTGCGCGCATCTCTTCATTAATTAAGTCATTTATTGCCTCTGAAATGTTATCTTCATTGAGGAGCTGATTTCTTAATGAATAGATTGCTTGTCGCTGATCATTTGCAACATCATCATATTCTAATAAGTTTTTTCTTATGTCAAAATTCCTACTTTCAATTCTTTTTTGTGCATTTTCTATTCCACGAGAGAGCATTTTGTGTTCAATATGATCATCACCCATACCAATTCTTTCAAAGAGAGCTCTTCGACTATCAGATATAAACAATCTTAATAAGTCATCCTCTAGAGATAAAAAGAACTTAGAATAGCCAGGGTCTCCCTGTCTTCCTGATCTACCTCTTAATTGATTATCTATTCTTCTTGATTCATGCCTCTCAGTTCCAAGAATGTGCAATCCACCTGCCTCTAAAACTACTTTATGCCTTTTTTCCCACTCACCATCACCAATATTTTCTTTTCCTCCCAATACAATATCGGTTCCTCGTCCAGCCATATTTGTTGCTATAGTAACTACGCCAGGACGACCAGCATTTGCGATAACTTCTGCTTCTTTTTCATGCTGCTTTGCATTCAGCACCTGATGAGAGATATTTTTTTTATTCAACAATGCAGAAACTATTTCTGATGATTCTACTGACGCAGTTCCAACTAGTATTGGCGCATCTTTTTTTCGTAAAAGCTCTATTTCCTCAATTAAAGCTTTGAATTTTGCTTCTTGTGTAAGAAAAACCAAATCATCATTATCTTCTCTTGCCATCGGTTTATTGGTTGGGATGATTGAAACATTTAGCCCGTATATTTCAGCAAATTCAGCTGCTTCAGTATCAGCGGTTCCAGTCATGCCAGAAAGCTGGTCAAATAACCGAAAAAAGTTTTGGTAGGTTGTAGACGCAAGAGTTTGAGACTCGCGCTGTATAGGCGTATTTTCTTTACATTCCAGCGCTTGATGAATACCTTCACTCATTCTTCTTCCAGGCATTGTTCTACCAGTATGCTCGTCAATTAGCAGCACTTCTTGACCTCTTACTAAATAGTGAATATTTTTTTTGAACAAAAATGCAGCTTTTAAAGTCGCATTTACATAGCGCATAATCTTTAAATTGCTGACGGAATATAAGCTATCCTCAGATTGAAGTAATCCTAAATCCTCTAGATGCCTTTCAACAACTACATACCCATCATCAGTGAGCTCGATGGATCGATTTTTTTCATCAATAATATAGTGCCCTTGCTCTTCTTCAGTCAGTGGCTCATCTTCAGTTCCCTCTCTTAATTGCTCTTTTAAATTAGGTATGATTTTTTTTATTTGCAGATAATAATCAGCACTTTCATTTGAGGGGCCAGAAATAATTAAAGGCGTTCTAGCTTCATCAATTAAAATTGAATCTACCTCATCTACAATTGCAAAATCTAATGAGCACTGGACTTTGTCTTCTGCACGAAGAGCCATATTATCTCTTAAATAATCAAAGCCTAATTCACCATTTGTTGCATAGATCACATCACATTGATACGCAGATTTTTTTTCTTCAAATGATTGATTTGAATAAATTACCCCGACTGAGAGCCCAAGACATTCATAAATTGGTCTCATCCAATCAGCATCTCTTTGAGCCAAATAATCATTCACTGTCACAAGTATTACTTTGTTATCTTGAACGGCATTTAGGTATGCTGGGAGGGTGGCAACTAAAGTTTTTCCCTCTCCAGTTTTCATCTCAGCTATGTTTCCTTCTGAGAGAGCAATGCCGCCAAGCATTTGCGCATCAAAATGTCTAAGACCTGTTGTTCGGATGCTTGCTTCACGAGTTGCTGCAAATGCATGCGCTAACAAATTAAAGTTAGGATTTTCTTTAGATTTTTTTAATTCACTCTTTAGATCACTTAACTCTTGGTCACTTAAATTTTTATAATGTGATTCTAGATTATTAATTTCATCAACAGATACTTGCATCCGCTTTAAAGCGCGTTGATTACTACTTCCAAAAATTTTGGTTAAAAATGACATGAAATTAATCGCTAATAGTTATCTTATTTTACTCAGAGCTCTACAGCATCCCCAAATGGAGCTCTAGCATATGATATGGGGGCAATTGATGAATCTTCAAATGTAACTACCTCCCAGGCATCTTCAGATGCCAAAATTTTTCTTAATAATTCATTATTAAGCGAGTGACCAGATTTATAACCAGAAAATTGACCAATAAGATTATGACCAAGTAGGTATAAATCACCAATTGCATCAAGCATTTTATGCTTCACAAATTCATCATCAAATCTTAGACCTTCTTCATTGAGAATGCCGTCTTCGCCAACAGCAATAGCGTTAGCTACACTGGCTCCTAATGCTAATCCTTGAGATTGAAGGGCGTCCATATCTTTTACTGATCCAAAAGTCCTAGCCCTACACACTTCTTTAACAAATGATGTAGAAGAAAAATCAATAGATGATTTTTGAGCATGTTTTTGAATGGTTGGATCGTCAAAATCAATTTCAAATGAGACCTTGAAACCATCAAAAGGTTTGATGGCCGCGTATGTATCCCCACGTTCGACCCTGACTTCTTTCTTAACTTTAATAAAATTTTTTAATTTATCTTGAACTTCCAACCCAGCCGATTGAATCAAAAATACAAATGGGCTTGCGCTGCCATCCATAATAGGTATTTCAGGGCCGTCTACCTTAATAATACAGTTATCAATCCCGAGCCCTGCTATTGCTGAAAGCAGATGCTCGATAGTGCCAATTTTATAACCCTCTTTAAAAAGAGCGGTTGAAAGGGTGGTATCACCAACGTACTCAAATTTTGCAGGAATGCATATTTCAGGGTCTAAATCAGTTCTAATAAAAGTAATACCAGCATCTATAGGTGCGGGCAAAAGCTCCAATGTCATATCTCTGCCACTATGGAGACCAACGCCAACTGCTTTGATAGGATTTTTTATAGTTCTTTGATTAAGCATTTAAAAAATTCAAGGGTTTCATTCATTCATTGCATTGTAAATGAAATTTATATTAACTTCTGCCTCGCAATCTCAAAAAGTATTACTCCAGTAGCCACTGAAACATTTAGGCTATTGATAATTTGATTCTTTGACAGAGTGCAAACTTGCGAGCATTTTTCCAGTGTTTTTTCTCTGATACCATCTTCTTCAGAACCCATAATTGTCAAAATAGGTTTGTTTAAATCTAATTCTGTATGCATTGAATCAGCATGCTCACTTGTTCCTAGAATAAGATATCCCAGCTTTTCGAAGTGCTTTAAAGTATTAATTAAATTGGTCACTGTAAAAATTTGAATTGCTTCAGTGCCTCCGGCTGAAACTTGTCTTACTAATGGAGTGATGGGTGAGCAGTGATGTTTGTTAATAATTACTCCTGCAATATTGCTTGCAGCCGCAGATCTGATGCAAGCACCTAGATTACGAGGGTCAATCACATTATCGATAACCAAAAATGTAGGATTATTATGTTGAATGCTTTCCTCATAGTTTTTTAGGTCACCTAGTCCAAGGTTTATTGCAGTTTTAAGAATTGCCTCTGGGTGCTGCGTTAAACTTTTTTTTCTTTCAATAGAAACTGATAATTTTTCAGCCATAGAAATTAAACGAAGAGCTCTATCATCATTGCGATTGGTTGGTATAAAGATCTGTTTTATGTTTTCAGGAGAAAGTTTTAATAGCATCTCAATACTATGAAATCCAACTCGCAGATTTTCAGAATTATTATTTTCCATTTGAAATTATGAGATTAATCTTTCTTTCAAGAGGAAAGATAGCAGCAATTTTAACCTTAATTTTTTGGCCAAGCTTATATATACCTCCTCTTCTTTTTCCTTTCAGTGCATTGCGATCTTGTAAAAATTGATATCGGTCGTCAGGAAGATCAGATACATGCAACAGACCTGAAATGAAATAGGGCTCTAAATTAACAAACAAGCCAAAATCTGTCACACCAGTAACAACTCCATCCATTGAAGAGCCTATTTTTGTTTTTAGGTATGAGCAAATTAGGACTTGCTCCACTTGCCTGGATGCTTTTTCTGCTCGCCTTTCAAGCATAGAAGAATTCTCACATTCATCTTGAAGCTCATTTTGTCTCATGCCTAGTTTTTTATGAGCCAGGGAAGCATTAATTAGTCTATGAACTAATAAATCAGGATATCTTCTAATGGGTGATGTGAAATGGGAGTATTGTTTAAGCTGTAGACCAAAATGACCCAAGTTATTTGTCGAATACTCTGCCCTTGCAAGAGTTTGAAGGACTAGAATTTGACCAGTATCATCTTTCTTCTCGTGAGCTTCATGCAAACATCTGTTAATTATCTCTAGAGGCGATGATTTTTTTGCAATTTGATTTGGGATTTTAAAATGTTTCTTTAGCGCTTCAAGCTTGCTTGGATCTGGATCTTCATGAATCCTGTACACTCCAATATCTAATCTATCATGCATAAATTCAGCAGCTGATTCATTTGCAAGCAACATCGATTCCTCAACAAGCTTATGAGCAAAAAGAGATTTTTTGATGATTATATTTCTTACTTCTTTATTTTTACTTAACTCCAAAATTGCTTCTTTGGGATTGATTTCAAGTGCTTTCCTTTTATTGCGAAGTTTTAATCTTAGATTGGTAAGATCAAAAAGATGCTTTATTGATTCGTGAACGATCGATTGTTTAATGCTAGATAATTTTTTCAGGTGTTTTTCAACTTGGCTATAAGTAAGTCTAGCTTTGGAGTTTATTAAACCGCTATAAAACTTATATTTTTTTCTTGTGCCATCAAGAGCAATAGACATTTCACATATCATTGAGCACCTATCCTCATTGGGTCTTAGTGAGCATATTCCATTTGATAGATTTTCTGGAAGCATTGGGATAACAGTTTCTGGAAAGTAGATGGAGGTGCCTCGTTTTTTTGCTTCTTTGTCTAATTTTGAGCCAGGCTCAACATAGAAAGAGACATCTGCAATGGCGACGTAGAGCTTATATCCATTGCTAGTTTTGACACAATAAACAGCATCATCAAAATCTTTAGCATCCTCACCATCAATTGTTGCAAAGGGAAACTTTCTTAAATCTTTTCTGTATTTTGCGGTTTTTTTCTTCTTAGCCACATGCTCCGCCTCACTTAAGAGATCTGATCGCCACTTTGATGGAAGCTCATGCATTGAGATCGCGTCTTGGATTACTTCTTTGTACATTCTATTTTGCAGCTATTGTAATTTAAATGTGATGCTATAATATCGCTCTATGAATTTTGGACTAAAAAGCAAAACTATCTCATTTATTGGGTTATTTTTTCTTGCAAGTATATCACTGCATTCGTTTGTACACATTGATGAGGCTTCCTTAACGCAGGGTCCGGAGCTTGAATGTCTTACTTGTCACTATGAAGTATCATCAGACATTGAAGTTTTTGATTTTTTTCCAAAAGAAATTTTTCCTCAACTTGAAGATCAGGAGCCCTTTAAAGGTATTTCCTTACAAGTAAACAAACCTTTTAATTCACAAGCACCTCCAAAAATTAATATTTAACTTTTTTTAAATTTTAATTTTTCTTTTTTAGGAGGTTCTTATGAAAATTAATAAATTTTTCTTTTTACTGCTAGTCACCTTTTCAATTAACACCTTGTTTGCTGATGAAATGGATGAAGTGGTTGTAAGTTCAGCTTTCATCAATAAAGCTGCCAGCGAGTTAGCTGATCCAATTCATATTTTAAGCGGAGATGATATTGCAACTGAAGCCACTCAAAGTCTAGGCGAAACCATAGATGATTTATTGGGTGTTTCTTCTGCAGACTATGGTTCTGCGGTCGGTCAACCCATTATTAGAGGCATGTCAGGCACAAGGGTTAAGATCTTAGATAACGGCATGGTTAATCGTGACGTTTCAGGTATTGGTGCTGACCATATTAACGATATTGATATGAGCAATGTTCAACAAATAGAGGTTGTTCGCGGACCTTCTTCTTTGCTCTATACCAATGGAACAATTGGCGGCATCGTCAACGTTGTTGATAATTCTATAGCCATGAAAGATGTAGAGCGATTATTTAAAGTGGGGGCTGAGTCACAATCTGTTAATGATGGAGACAGCCGAAGTTTCTTTTATCAAGATAATGTTGGTGGCGATATAAACATTAGCCTTGCATACAAAAATACTGCTCTTGGAAATTTTGATGTTCCAAATGGAGCAATTATGCATGAAGAAGAAGAGCATCATGATGAGGATGAGGATCATGATGAAGATGAGGATCATGATGAGCATGAGGAAAACTTAGGCTTCTTGGCTAATTCTGATTTTGAATCAGAGTCATTCAAATTTGGCGCATCTACTACTGGAGACTGGGGCTATTTGGGAGTTTCATTGGCAAGCATTGAAAGCTTG
>CABXFE010000027.1 GCA_902511425.1 uncultured SAR86 cluster bacterium | reverse complement strand
TATTAGAAACATGAATAAAATACTTCTCTTAGGACCACCAGGTGCTGGAAAAGGCACCCAGGCAGATATTATTTGCAAATCTCTCAGCATTCCTAAAATAAGCACGGGTGATATGTTGAGATCAGCTATCGCATCTGGAAGCGAGCTTGGTAAAAAAGTTACAGATATTATGAATTCCGGTGGCCTGGTTTCAGATCAAATTATTATTGAGTTAATTTTAAATCGCATTGGTCAGAGTGACTGTGTGAATGGGTTTTTATTTGATGGCGGGATAAGGACTGTCGGGCAGGCAGATTTATGTATCGAAAATAGCATAGAGTTTACTCACGTGATTGAAATTCAAGTTGATGATCATGTCATAGTAGATAGGATGTCCGGCAGAAGAGTGCATCCTGGCTCTGGAAGAAATTATCATCTTGTTTACCAACCGCCGAAAAACGAAGGTTTGGATGATATAACTGGAGAGCCTCTTATACAAAGAGCAGATGATATGCCCGAAACAGTCAAGCATCGCCTTCAGGTTTATCAAGATGAAACTAAACCACTTGTTGCATATTATCAAGATCAGGAAAGTAAATCATCTCTCGAGTATATTGCTGTGGATGGATCCCAACCCGTTGAAAAAGTATTTGAGGATATTGAGAAAAATTTCTAATTGAATGAAAGTTTTATCTCTTGATGTCAGTGGAAATTATTCATCAATCTCTTTGTTGCATGATGATGAAGTAAATACTTTCACGCAAACCCATGATCGAAAGGATAGGCCAGATTGGGATAAGCTTTTTGCAAGTATTGGCTTTGATTCAAAAGAAGGCTTTGATAGTCTTGATGGGATGGCTTTTGCTTGTGGTCCAGGTTCATACACCGCACTTAGAATCACTGCCTCCTTTTTAAAAGCTATTGCTGAAGTTAAAAAATTACCATTAATAGCTATTTCAAATCTTTTATCAATGGCGCATGAAGCTTCCCAATGGATTGATGAGGCTGATGCAAATATTTACGTTGCTTTAGAGGCTGATAAAAAAGAAAGCTATTTTTGCAGTTATCAAAAAAACAATCACAAGCTTACTCCACTTTTAGCTGAGGGTATTATGCAGATGGATGAGCTCTTAGAATTATTAAAGAAAGATGATTGCTATTTTGTTGGAACTGGCTGGCCAACGGCAGTAGAAAATCATCAACAATTTTTAGATCAAGTAATTGGAAGCGCTGAGCCAATTGCAATTATCGCCAAGCAAAGCCTAGAAACTGGTGAAAGTTTCCTGCTAGAGGATGCAAATCCTATTTATCTTAAAACTCCTAATTATAAAAAATCATGATCTCAGATTTTTTTCTAGCGCTACTTCTCGCCCTTATCCAGGGCTTGACTGAATTTTTACCTGTTTCAAGCTCAGCGCATTTATTGTTTCCATCATTGCTTTTTGGTGCAAAAGATTTTGGTATTGTATTTGATATATCAGTTCATGCCGGAACTTTGGCCGCAGTAATTTATTATTTTAAAAAAGAACTGCTTGAATTGATTCGTGCTTGGATGCCATGGACACAATCTAGGAACAAAGAAAGTTTTTTGTTGGGACTAAAGCTTATAGTTGCAACTCTCCCAATCGTGCTGGTTGGATTGATTGCCTCTGATTTTGCTGAGTCTAGATCTACAAACATTGACTCAATTGCTTGGGCAAATCTTATATTTGCTGGATTGCTATATGCTGCTTTTAAGTCCTCACGCCAATCCAAATCTCTGGCTGAGTTAACATTGTTTGCTGCTTTAATAATAGGTTGTTTTCAAGCATTGGCAATTTTTCCAGGAGCCTCTAGATCAGGGATGGCAATAACTGGAGCATTAATTATAGGATTAAATATTAAAGATACCTCAAGGTTTGCTTTTCTTTTAAGCATACCCACTATCTTGGGTGCCTTGGTATTGATGGTTGCAAAGGGTGCTTATTCAATATCATTCAGCGATATGCTGGTTATGCTAACTGGATTTATTGGCTCAGCTTTTATAGCATTTATTACCATAAAGAGCTTCTTGCAGTTTGTTGAAAAAATTGGAATGACTCCATTTGTTGTGTATAGAGTTGCTTTGGGTGTATTGCTTTTACTTATATGATTCCACTTGTATGCCCATCAGCAAATCTGCAGGGTTTGGCTGAGGAACTCGCAAGCAATCTCAGAATCAAAGCAATTATCAGTAACCAACCAACTGATCAACCTTACCTCTATTTGTCAGAAGCTGGATTATCATTTTTCCATCCAGAGGCAAGATCAAAAAATAAATTTCAGATAGATTTTAATTCAGGTTCAACAGGATGGCGTGTTAAAAGAGCAAATCACGAAAAGCTTATAAAAAAAGCTTTAGGCAAGTCAGATCGACCCTTAAACATCCTTGATTGCACAGCTGGCATGCTGCAAGACACTCTACTATTTTTAAGTCTAGGCCATAAAGTTACAGCGCTTGAACAAAGCAAAATTTTATTTTACTTACTTCAAGACGCATTAAGACGAAGGGATGATCAGAGTATTTTTGAAAAACTTGATCTCATTCATACGAATGCATGCTCTTATGCCGCTCAGGCAAAGAACTTTGATGTGGTTTATTTTGATCCTATGTATCCATTAACTAAAAAGAACGCACTGACTTCTGGAAAATTGGATTACATTTCAAAGATCTTGGAAATAGAGTCTATAAATAATGATTCTCTAGAGGATTTTGAACAGTTGCAATTGATACCTGCAAAAAAAATAGTTGTTAAGAGATCTATTAAAGCAGAACCTTTTTCCACACAAATTAACTATCAAGTTGCAGGTAAAACAACCAGATTTGATGTATATATTTAACTTAATCTCTTATCTGACCATCACCAGAAACAATGTATTTAAAGCTTGTTAATTGATCAACACCAACTGGACCTCTAGCATGGAATTTTCCTGTTGCAATACCAATTTCACCACCAAGACCAAATTCACCACCATCAGCAAATTGGGTTGAGGCATTAATCATTACAATCGCACTATCGATAGATTTTGTGAATTTTGATTGGACATCTTTATTCTCACTAATTATGGATTCGGTATGACCTGTTCCAAATTTTTGAATATGTTCAATCGCCTCATCAATGCCAGCAACAGCTTTGATGCTAACGATTGGTGCAAGGTATTCAGTCGACCAGTCATCCTCTGAAGCTGGCACAGACCTGGCATCAAAACCAATAGTTTTCTCGCAGCACCTAATTTCACACTTTTCATTTGAAAGAGAGGCGGCTAGCTTTGGGACAAAGGATGATAAGATTTTTTCATTTATAAGTATTGTTTCTACGGCACCACAAATACCTGTTCTTCTCATTTTTGCATTCATGCAAACTGATAAAGCTTTTTTTTCCTCAGCATACTCATCAACATATATATGACAAATGCCCTCTAGGTGACCAAACACAGGCACTTTTGCAGATCTTTCAACTTCTGCAACAAGACTTTTCCCACCCCTTGGGACTATTACATCAATAGAGCCATCTAAACCCTCCAACATCATGGTTGCAGCTTCTCTGTTTTCAGAGGGGACTATTTGTATACACTCTTCAGGTAGCCCCGCTTTTTTGAGTGCATTTTGAAGAGAGTCAACAATTGCCATGGCAGATCTAAGCCCATCTTTTCCGCTTCTTAAAATTACTGCATTACCAGATTTTAGACACAAGCCTCCAGCATCAGCAGCAACATTAGGTCTGCTTTCAAATATTAAACCTATGACTCCTAATGGGGTTGCCACTCTTGAAATATTTAAACCATTGGGTCTGTCCCAGGAAGCGAGTACTCTTCCTATGGGATCTTGAAAAGATTGAATTTCACTTAAGGTATTACATATTCCCATAAGCCTTTCTTTGTCTAAAGCTAAACGATCAATAAAAGCTTCATCTTTTTTATTTCTTCTTGCCGCTTCTATATCGGCCTGGTTAGCTGTAAGTATTGTGTCTGAATTTTCACGTATTGCATCGATTGCAAAGTCAAAAAATTTATTTTTTTGATCGCTGGTTACGGTATTGAGTATTGAGCTAGCACTTTTTGCTTTGAGACCTATTTCGAACAATGATGTTATGAGTGTTGTATTCATTTTTTAATAAACCATGTTTGTTTGGTTCTAGTGCTAATATTTCTTATTGGTTTTCTGTTCTTTCCTGACGCAATAACCATTGCACATTTATTCTTTAAACAGATTTCAGCTGCATCTATTTTAGAAATCATTCCGCCTTTACCCATCTGACTTGCATGACCTGCCATCATTTTAATCTTCGGTGTAATTTTACCAACCTCCTTAATAAGTGAACCACGCTTTCGGGTTTGCATGTCTTTTTCAGAATTATAAAGTCCATCAACAGTAGATAAGATAATTAACAAATCTGCACCTATAAGTTTTGCTACTTTTGATGCTAGAAGATCGTTGTCACCAAACTTAATTTCATCAGTTGCCGTAGTGTCATTTTCATTGATGATTGGTAGACATCCTACTTCCAATAACTTATTAACAGTTTGTTGGGCATTTTTAGATGAAAGCTTTAGCTCTGTATCTCTTGGAGTCAAAAGAATTTGACTAATAGGTATAGAAAATTTATTTAGGTGTTTCTTCCATGCAGACATTAATTCGATCTGACCATGCGCAGCCAAAGCCTGTGATTCAGGAAGGGTTAAATTTTCAGAAAATTTAATTTTTTTTCTTCCAAGCGCAATCGCGCCTGAAGATACAATTAAAACTTCTTTACCATTTTTTATCAGCCATGCTACATCTTCGCTGATTGAGGAAAGAATCGTGTGATTGACCTTTCCATCAGAGTCGGCAAGCACGGCAGAACCAATCTTAATGACTATACGGTTATATGAAGTTATGCTGTGCATTTTTTAGCTTAGTAATACAATAACTAGGATTATAAAAAATGATATTTAAACACAATAAAAATATTTCAAGAAATTTCATAGTATTTTATTGCTTAGTATTTTTTTTGTTCTCATGCGGGGGTGGGGGCGCAAGTGGTAATAGTAGCTCAATTGATCAACCAAATCCCTTAACTTTTTCGGTATCTAGCTTGCCATCATCGGTAGAAAGTTATGATTTAACTTCTTTGCAAGTTATTTCGAGTATTGATGAATGTAAATTTCAAATAGACAGTGAAGATTTTTTATGGATAAGCTCTTCAGATGGAAAAAACTTTAATTTTAGAGCACCAATAATATACGTTAACAGCAAAGATTTTACTTTTAACGTATCTGCCATAAATAATACTTCTAAACCTGAGTGCACAGGCTCAAAAACTTTAATGCTCAATGTTGTAAGGCATCAAACACAGTTCATTCCTGATCCCGAACCAAGCAATATTCCATATCTCAGCACTCCATTTTTTACTGCTCACGATGTCGGATTTGGGGGTATAGAAATCACAGACAGATATTCAGCGACAGTTTGTTATCCAACCGAAAATGATTGTATTACATACAGGAATGAATTGTTTGGCCAAGATGCTCATAATATTGCAACTGGTGATTTTAATGGTGATGGTTTTGAGGATTTGGTGGTTGCTTGGGCTATTTTTCCGCACACAATCGATCAAAGTAAAAAAATTTATGGACCAATCAACATATATTTAAACGATCAAAATGGTGGATTTGCTGAGGATTTAAATCTCTATGCAGCATCAAATGCTCCCAAACATCCTTTTGCTTATAGGTTAGTTGTTGATGATTTAAATGATGATGGTTTGGATGATATCTTTGCTGGGTCAATGGGTCTTTCTGTTAAGCAGGATAAGAGATGGGGAATTGACCCATACCCACATTTTTTATTGCTATCAAACACACTGGGGAAGTATGAGGAAAGTTCAGCAAATATAAATGATGAAAATAATGGACTGGGACAACTTTGCAGATTTGCTCATGATGCAAGTGGGGGAGATCCAGATGGTGATGGCGATATTGATCTTTTTGCTTGCAACATGTTACTAGTGAATGATGGAGAGGGTAGATTTACCATTCATCCATACCTTAACCTTGAATGGAATTACCAGTATGGAAGCCCAATGAGCAGTCTTTTAGCAGACTTAAATAATGATGGGTTTGATGATATTATTTTTTGGAATTTTAATGATAGATGGAATTTTGATCAAAACCCAGAGGAAGGCTTTACTTTACTAAGTAATGGCACTGACAAGATTCAAAACTGGAAAAAAATACCCATACCGCCAGGTCCTTTTGGTATCAATGAAACTAAATATAATCATGCAGCAAAAGGCGATTTAAATAATGATGGCTTTATGGATGTTGCTGTTGGGATTACTCGAGCTAATCCATATTATGAAGGGGCCTATGTGCAAGTCTTGATTAATGACGGCACCGGAACTCTAGTGGATGAAACCGATGCGCGTTTTACCAATCAACTAAGAGAAGCTGATCATCATGGTGAAAGCAACATCTACATTCGAGATATGAATTTAGATGGAGCCCTTGATATCGTGCATTCAACTAGAGATTTTCAAACCAGCTATCACGGTGCACATGTTGCAATTAATGATGGGGTTGGAAATTTTAGATCCTTGCCGAATTCTACTTTTCCTAATCGACCTGTTTTCTATAGTGGAAACAACGATTCCTTATTCAAAGGTGTCCCAATTGATGCTGACAAGCTTGGTTGTCTTGATTTAATTTCTACGACAGACAGCTGGCAGGATGAAAACACAACAAGGAATTACCTCTTTTCAATCTTAAATACTGATTGTACTTATTAACACAAGAGACTTGGTGCCCCATACCTGAGTCGAACAGGTACTCCCGAAGGAACGCGATTTTGAATCGCGCGCGTCTACCAATTCCGCCAATGGGGCATGGCGGTCATTGTAGCTGAGTTCAACATCTTTTAGAATTAGCATCTTCCATGAAAACAGAGAAATTCAATTACGATCTTCCAGAGCATCTCATTGCTCAATATCCATCGTTGAAAAGAACTGATTCAAAACTGCTGATTGCCCTTGAATCTATTCAGCATCAGTTTTTTAAAGATATAGAAAAATATTTAAATAAGGGAGATCTTTTAATATTAAATCAAACCTCTGTGATTCCAGCGCGATTATTCGGAGAGAAAATTACTGGTGGAAAGATAGAACTCCTATTGGAAAGATTTTTGTCTAACCATCAGACTTTAACACAAATTAGGTCATCCAGAACCCCAAAAGAGGGAGCGGAACTAGTTTTTTCATTTCAAGGCCAAAGATTTTTAGCTACTGTTGAGGGTCGGCAAGATAATTTTTTTATTTTAAATTGGTCTGACGATCCAAAACCTTTATTTGAGCAATATGGTCAAATCCCTTTGCCACCCTACATGAATAGAGCAGTAGAAAAATTAGATGAAGAGAGGTATGAAACTATTTATGCTGATCCCAATCAAAAAGCATCTGTTGCGGCGCCTACTGCTGGAATGCACTTTGATCAGGAGCTTCTCAATTCCCTTCAGAACAAGGGCGTTGAGTTTGGTTACGTGAATTTGCATGTTGGGGCAGGGACTTTTCAACCAGTAAAAACAGATCACATTGAAGATCATGTGATTCATAAAGAATTGGTTGAGGTCAACTCTGATTTGATTGATCAGGTTCAAAGGATCAAGGCGAGTAAGGGTAAAATTATTGCTGTTGGAACAACATCAGTCAGAGCTATTGAAACAGCCTTTCAGGGAGAGCCATTGGCATTTAAAGGCGAAACTTCTTTATTTATTTATCCTGGCTATAAGTTTAAAGTGGTTGATCATATGATTACTAATTTTCACTTACCAAAGTCTTCCTTGCTTATGCTTGTTGCTGCTTTCATAGGATATGAAAAAATGATGGACATCTATAAAACAGCAGTTGAGAAAGAGTATAGGTTTTTATCTTATGGTGATGCCATGTTTTTGAAATATCATGAAGTTTAATGTTTCTGCTGTATCTGGTTATGCCAGGCGAGGTGAGTTAGATTTTCCAAGGGGAAAAGTTCAAACCCCTGCTTTTATGCCAGTAGGCACGAATGGAACAGTGAAAGCGCTTGAAGTTGAGAACTTAGAGGAAACAGGCTCCGAAATCATCCTAGGAAATACCTATCATCTCATGCTGAGACCCGGAGATGAGCTGGTTAAAAATTTAGGCGGACTGCATAAGTTTGCTAATTGGGATAAACCCATTCTCACGGATTCAGGGGGTTTTCAAGTATGGAGCCTTGGAGACTTGGCAAAAATTACAGAGGAGGGAGTAAGCTTTCAATCTCCATATGATGGTAAGAAATGCTTTATGAGCCCTGAGGATTCGATGCAGATTCAAGAAAACCTTGGTTCAGATATTGTAATGGTGCTCGATGAGTGCACCCCATATCCATCTGAGCATAAGCAAGCTCAAACTTCCATGGAGTTATCTTTGCGTTGGGCAAAAAGATCTCGTGATGCTCATAAATCTGACTCTGCGTTATTTGGAATTATTCAAGGCGGCATGCATGAGGATCTTCGCATCGCATCACTTAAAGGACTAGAAGATATTGGCTTTGATGGAATTGCCGTTGGCGGATTAAGTGTTGGTGAGCCCAAGGAAGACAAAACAAGGATACTCAACCATCTTGCGCCTTATTTGCCTGCGTCTAAACCTCATTATCTAATGGGAGTAGGTAAGCCTGAGGACATTGTAGAGGCTGTGTTTTACGGAATAGACATGTTTGACTGTGTTTTACCAACACGCAATGCCCGCAATGGTCAACTCATTACATCTTATGGTGTTTTGAACATTAGAAATGCCCCAAGCAAAAACTCAGATGATCCCATCGATCCTGACTGCGAATGCAAGGTTTGTAAGAATTACTCACAAGCATATTTAAATCATCTTGATAAAACCAATGAAATGTTGGGCTCAATATTAAATAGTTTTCATAATATCTACTATTACCAAAGTCTTATGAATGAAATTCGTCTATCAATTGAATCAGATTCATTCGCCAAGTTCATAAAAGACTTCTATAATAAGCGGCATTTAGACGTACCCAAGCATTTAATCTAAGGAGATTACATGAACGAGACACAGCAACAATTACCATGGTGGTTACCAGATCCTATTATTGTTTTTTTTATAGGTTTTTTAGCCCTAATGTACTTTATGACTATTCGACCTCAGCAAAAGCGCATGAAGGCTTTACAAGAAATGATGGACGGCCTTGAAAAAGGTGATGAGGTCGTAGCAGCAGGCGGAATTATAGGTCGAATTAAAGAAATTAAAGGTCCTTACGTCTCCATCGAAGTCAGTGAAAATATTACTTTTAAACTTCAAAAAACTGCTATCGCGAATACTTTACCGAAAGGTACCATCGCATCTATTGATTAAACAAAGAACATGAATAGATTTTCAATCTGGACATACACATTTATATTGATGGTTTTGTCTATTGGCGTAATCTATTCTTTGCCAAATCTATATCCTGCAAAACCAGCAATCCAGATCGCATACACTGATTCAGGAAAATCTGCCGATCAGATTTTATTGAACCAAGTTAAGGACATATTAGAAGGCCAGTCTACGGGTGTTGAGTCAGTAGGCTTAAAAGATAACAACATTATTGCAAAGTTTGATAATTTTGATGATCAGCTTGCGGGCAAGGCTGCCTTGCAGAAAATTTTATTAGACGATGCAATTGTTGCATTAAACCTTGAACCATCTACGCCTCAATGGCTCAGAAACATTGGCGGCGGACCATTAAAACTTGGCTTAGATTTATCTGGTGGCGTTCACTTTCTCTTAGAAGTCGATATTGACAGTGCTCTGGATAATCGTCTTGAGTCACTGCTTAATGAATACAGGAAGAAATTTAGAGATGATCGTATCAACGTTGAAAGTTCTAGAAAAGATAATAAGGATTTAGTCTTTTCTTTTGCTAGTGATGAAGATTACAACAAAGCACTGAGAGTTTTTAACGAAGACAACATAACTCCTCTTGGAACGTCGCTTTATGATTTGAGTACAAATTCTATAAGAAATCTTGTTGAGCTTACATATTCAACATCGGCAATAAAAGAGATTAGAGATTACGCTGTTGGACAAAACCTCATGACTTTGAGAAATAGGGTTAATGAACTTGGGGTGAGTGAGCCAATTGTTCAGAGACAAGGCAGCAGTAGAATTGTTGTTCAACTACCCGGTGTACAAGATACAACTGCTGCTAAGAAGATTATTGGAAAAACTGCAAATTTAGAATTCAGGTTAGAGGCAGCATCAACCACATCAAGGTTAAGAAAAGAAGAGTTTGATTGGCAGGACGAGCGGATGGGTTCAGCTTTTTTAGAAAAAAATATTATTGTTGCTGGAGAGAGAGTAACTAATGCAAATTCAGGTTTTGATGAAAATGGGCTTGCCCAGGTTAACATTACTTTGGATATGCAAGGCGGACGCGCAATGCAAAAAGCGACCAATGGAAACATTGGCAGACGATTAGGTGTTCTTTTTGTTGAGCAAAAAAATAAATCAGTTCTTACCAAGGATGCAGATGGTAATGATGTTATCGAACAGACCTCTTATATTGAAAAAGAGATTATTAGTCTTGCCACTGTTCAAGCTGTTCTTGGAACTTCATTTAGGATTACAGGTGTAGGTTCACCTCAGGAAGCAAGTGAACTAGCATTACTCCTAAGAGCTGGAGCATTGGCGGCTCCAATGAAATTTGTTGAAGAAAGAACAGTTGGACCAAGTCTTGGAAAGGAGAACATTGAGCTAGGAGTGCGATCAATCATCATAGGTTTGTTCTCGGTTATTGCTTTCATGCTTTTTTATTATCGCTGGTTCGGGTTTGCTGCAAATATTGCTCTTTTTGCTAATGTTGTTTTGATTACTGGTTTTATGTCTCTTTTGGGGGCAACTCTAACTCTTCCTGGAATTGCAGGCATTGTTCTTACCATTGGTATGGCAGTTGATGCCAATGTATTGATTTTTTCTCGAATCAGAGAAGAGCTTAAGGATGGTAAAGATCCTCAGACAGCTATTCAAGAGGGCTTCTCGAGAGCATTTGTAACCATTGTGGATGCTAATGTTACAACATTGATTGCATCGATCGTACTTTATGCAATTGGAACTGGTCCTGTTAAAGGGTTCGCAATTACTTTATCGATTGGTATTTTAACTTCTATGTTCACTGCCATCTTGGGAACTAGAGCAATTATTAATTTAATGTATGGGAATCAAAATATTAAGGAGCTCAGGGTTTAATGAACTTTAATATCCCATTTATGAACTATCGAAGGCTTGCCACGGTAGGCTCTTTAGTTTTACTTATTATATCTATAGGCTCATTAAGCTTTAAAGGACTTAACTTAGGCTTAGATTTTAGTGGCGGCACACTTATCGAAGTTTCTTATGAAGAGCCGGCAGATCTTGTTGAGATTAGAGATTTGATGGCTAACAATGGTTTTGATGATTTTCAGGTTGTAAATTTTGGCTCGAACTCAGATGTGCTTATCAAAGTCGCTGACAAAAATGGTAACAGTCAGCTGGGAGATGTAATTTATAAATTTTTACAGGATGCTGACCCTTCAACCGAACTTAAAAGAATTGAATTTGTTGGACCTCAGATCGGCTCAGAGCTCAGAGATCAGGGTGGGTTAGGAATGCTTGTCGCACTCGGCATGATCTTGCTTTATGTTGCATTTAGATTTCAGTACAAGTTTGCACTTGGTGCTGTAGCAGCCCTTGCTCATGATGTGGTAATTATTCTTGGATTATTCTCATTGCTCTCTTGGGACTTTGATTTAACTGTTTTAGCAGCTTTGCTTGCAGTGATTGGTTATTCCCTGAATGATACGATTGTTGTCTCTGATAGGATTAGAGAAAATTTTAGAGGCGAAAGAGGGTTTGAACCTGATGAGATCGTCAATCGCTCCATTAATCAAACTCTTTCTAGAACATTGATTACCTCTTTAACAACTTTGTTGGTTTTATTGGCGCTATTTATATTTGGTGGGGATATGATCAAAGGCTTTAGTCAGGCATTAATTATCGGCGTGCTTGTGGGAACATACTCATCTATATATGTTGTGGCTAACATGCTGCTAGGATTATCAATCACACAAGATGATATGGCTATTCCAGAGCCAGAGGGTGCAGAGTTTGATGATATGCCCTAATGGGCTGTGAAATTTGGTTTGATAGCTTCGAGCATTTGTTTAAAACATTTTGGAGTAGCGCACAGGTAATGATCACTCTTTTTGTAATCAGGATTGCCTAAAAAGTCACTTGTTAATGCTCCGGCTTCTTCTGCAATCAGCATGCCTGCAGCAACATCCCAAACTCCAAGGCCATTGGCCCAAAATCCATCTAGCCTTCCTGCAGCAACATAGGCCAAATCTAATGCAGAGCAGCCAGATCTTCTAATAGTTAAGCTGTGTTTATACAAAGCTTTAAAAGTTGCAATGTTTTCAAATGAGTAATTTTGCGAATCATTCACATGGGAAGTATTGCCTATGAGTGAGTCTTTCAAACCGCTGCGAGCACTAACTCTAATTCTTTCTCCGTTTAGCTCAGCACCTTTGCCTCTGGATGCACTAAATTCTTCTCTGCGAGTAGGATCGATAATAACAGCATGCTGCGTTTGGCCATTAACAACACATGCAAGTGAAATGCAGTATTGAGGGTAGCCGTGTATAAAGTTTGTTGTGCCGTCTATGGGATCTAGAATCCATGTTGTTTCAGAGGTATTTACCTCATGCCCAGATTCTTCGCCTAAAAAATTATCATCAGGATAGTATTCTTTAATTTTCTCAAAAACTATCTCTTCAACCCTTCTATCAACCTCTGTAACATAATCGGTTGGACCTTTTTTCATCACATTGAGTTTATGCACTTTTTTTACAGCAAATTCGAGCTCAGCTGCTCCAATATTTGCAGCAATAATAGCAACGTTAAGTAATGCGGGCTTTGACATGTCGCATATTGTACTGGAAATGACGATAATAGTTATATGAATCCTATTAATCGATTTGTTCAGATAGTTTTAGTCGAGACCTCTCATCCGGGAAACATTGGTTCGGTTGCTCGTGCGATGAAAAATATGGGCTTATCCAACCTATGTTTAATTAATCCAAAAAAATTTCCACATCAAGAAGCAACAGCTCTTGCTGGCAATGCAACTGATGTATTAGATAATGCAAAAAT
>CABXFE010000026.1 GCA_902511425.1 uncultured SAR86 cluster bacterium | reverse complement strand
GCTCTTGTCTAGCAATTCGACGAGCTCTTGCTCGAAGCTCCATGGGCGATAGCATGGAACTATCATCAATATAAAGAGGTAAATCTTTTAATTTAGAGGATGACTCCATAAACTTTTTAAGATCAGCTTGATTCATGGAGGCAGATCTAACTTTTTGCTGATCAATCTTAGCGTTGCTTGCTAATAATCTAGTAGTTAGTGACTCAGCTGGCATTTCCAAGCTGAATACCAAGACGCCACCAGAAATTTCTTTGTTAAGAACAAAGTTCTCAACAATATTCATGCTTAATGCTGTTTTACCCATGCTTGGCCTAGCAGCAACAATGATCAAATCTCCTTTTTGCAGTCCCTGCAACTTGCTATCAAGATCTTTATATCCTGTAGAGGCTCCAAGTAGAGATGATCCATTTTTTGCAATTTCATTCATCCTCTCGATTGATTGAGGAATTAATTCGTCTAATTTCTGAATATTAGTCGATGTTCTACTGGCTTCATCATTTAATGAGAAAATTTTTGTTTCAGCCTCATCAAGTAATTCAGCTGCATCTTTGCCCTGGGGATTAATAATAAGCTCAGAAATCTCTGAGTTAATTTTCATTAGCCTTCTTGAAATAGATTTTTGCCTAATCATGCCGGCATATGCTTCTAAATTTGCAGCGGAGGGACTGGTGGAGGCTAAATCAATTAAATAATTCTTACCGCCTGCTCTTGTAAGGAGGTTTTTACTGTCCAATCTATCTGAAACCGTAAGAGGATCTAAGGGTTTATTAGAATTAACAAGCTCACCCATTGATTGAAAAATATTTTGGTGATCTAGACCCTCAAAATCTGTAAATTCAATAATTTCACTTACCGCATCATATCTTTCTGTTTCGAGCATTAATCCGCCCAGAATAGCTCTTTCAAGCTCTCTGACTTGCTCTGTATTTTCTATGGACTTGCTGGACATAAATATGATTCTTACATCATATTATTAAGATAACAACTACTCAGGCTGAACAGATACCTCAACAACACATGAAACCTCTGGATGGAATAATAGAGTGATTGAGTAATCACCAAGCTCTTTCAGTGGCCCGTCGGGTAATTGAATAACGCTTTTATCGACTTCGTGCTCAATTTCACTGAATGCGTCTGATATCTCTCTAGTTCCAACTGAGCCATACAATGCGCCCTCTTCGGTAACTTGTACTTTAATCTCAACCTTGGCCCCAGAAACTGCATCTGCCTTGCCTTGAGCGTTTGCCATCTCATCGGCTGAAGCTGCGGCTAGTTCTGATTTCTTGCTTTCAACATACTTAAGGTTTTCATCAGAAGCAAACATTGCTTTCTTCTTTGGAATAAGAAAGTTCCTTGCATATCCTGAGCTCACCTCAACGACATCCCCAATGTCACCTAATTTTTGGATTTTATCTAAAAGTATAATTTTCATAATTTATCTATGTGAGTCTGTGTATGGAAGTAAAGCTAAAAAACGAGCGATCTTAATTGCTTTGGTAAGTTTTCTCTGCTCCGAAGCACTTATGTTGGAGACTCTTGCAGGTATTATTTTTCCTGTCTCGGTAATATATCTTTTTAAAAGATCAACGTTCTTATAGTTAAAATTTTTGTTATTTGATTCGGTCATTATTCACCATCCTTTGATTCATCTTTGGCAACTTGATCGTCAGCATTTTTTTCTGAGGACTTAACTTTAGGTTTATCCTGGCTTTGATCTGCATCTTGAGGAGCTTTTTTAGCCTCCATGGACTCTATGAGTAACAATGAATCCTCCAGAGATGGTGAGTCAACTTTCAACAAAAGGTGACGTATCACAGAAGTATCATATTTTAGTTTAGATTCGAGCTCTAAAGCAGACTCTGCAGGGCCTTCAATCTGCAAAATAGCGTAATGACCTTTATTATGATTGAGAATGCTATAGGCTAATTGTCTGCGACCAATATTCTCGAGCTTATTAATTTTGAAATTTATATCACTCAAAGTTTTTTCAAACTTTGTTTGAAAGTCATCAAACTTAGTTGATAAGTCGGGGTTGAGTATTAAAGTTAATTCGTAATTATTCATATTTTTCCTTATGGGTTAGTAGATTTTTTGAACATCAAAAAACCAAGGAGCGTGAATTCTATGCCAATTATACCAGGCAATCAATAATTATTTTTAAAGAAACCAAAAGCTTTATCGAAAAAGCTTTTATTATTCTCAAGTGTATAGCCCTGCTTCATTTGATCAAAACCAAAGCCTACTAGTCCTAGAGCAGTAGCAAATATTGGATTTTTTAGCACTGACTCCATTCCATTAAATTTTTCAGGAATACCTAACCTCACACTTGTTTGAAAAATAGACTCAGCCAAAGGAACTGCTCCTTCCATTTTTGAAGTGCCGCCTGTCAGTACGATTCCAGCTGGAATTTTATTTTCAAAACCATTGCGTTTAATTTCTGCTTTAACTAAGTCAAAAAGCTCTACATATCTTGGTTCAATAATTTCAGCCAACGAACGTCTTGATAAGTCTTCTGGAGGTCTGCCGCCAACTCTCATTACTTCTAAGGTTTCTCCATCTTGAGTAAGTTCTGCTGCTGCACAACCATGCTTTTGTTTTATATCTTCTGCCTGAGCAGTAGGAGTTCTCAGAGCGACAGCTATATCGCTTGTTACCTGATCGCCTGCTATTGGAATAACTCCAGTAAATGATATTGATCCAGAATTAAATACTGCAATATCAGTGGTGCCTCCCCCGATATCCACCAAACAAACTCCAAGCTCTTTCTCATCCTCGGATAAAACAGAATATGAGCTGGCAAGCTGCTCCAAAACAAAACCATCCACACCAATTCCACATCTCTTAACGCATTTTTCTATGTTCTGTATTGCATTGTTAGCACAAGTAACTAAATGCACATGTGATTCTAACCTAACACCAGACATACCAAGCGGCTCTCTGATAGAGTCTTGATTATCAATCACGTATTCTTGAGGGAGAACATGAAGCACTCTTTGATCTGAAGGTATTGCAACTGCTTGAGCCGCCTCAATAACTCTATCAATGTCACTTGCTTCAACTTCTTTATCTTTTATTCCTACTATTCCATGAGAATTTAGGCTGCGAATATGATTGCCTGCAATTCCAACATATACATTCTTTATTTTCCCCTCAAAAGACGCCTGAGCTTGATCAATTGATTTTTGAATTGCATCTGTGGTTGCATCAATATTTACAACAACGCCTTTTTTAAGACCGCTTGATGGATAAGATCCCATCGATATAACTTCAAGAGAATGTTGATCAACATACTTACCAATGATGCATACAACCTTTGAGGTTCCAATATCTAACCCGACAACATAGTCAGAGTCTTTTGTTCCATTATTTGCCATAATTTAATGCTGCTCCATCTCTGTATCTTAAATCAATAATACTAGGAGTTAAGTTATTTTCGAAAATATATTTTAATGTTGATGAAATTTTTTCTAATGACTGAGAGGATAGATTTGAGCCTAATTTTATTTGCAAATTACTTTTAGTTGTAAAACGCCACCCTTCTGCATCAGAATAAGAAATGGAAGCAATCTTATAGTTATAAGCAGTGGTTAAAGCATAAATTTCTTCTTCGAATTCTAACCATTCATGAACAAATTCAATAGGCATATCTAAATGCAACAAGTCAGGGTATTCACCAAAATACAAAAACTTAGTTAGACTGGCATCTAAATAAAAATTTTCTTTCCAGATATATTTTGGCTCTTTTGAATCAATAAAAATTTTTAATGGCTTGAGTGCGTGTTTTTTAATTAAAAAAGTATCAATCCAGTTTTGTTTATGTAGAAATTTTGACAGGTCTTTACAGGAGGAGTTGCTCGGTAAACTAAAGACTAATTCCTGAGCTTTTTTTAAAGTTGGCTGGTTCTCAAAAATAATTACAACCTTTTGATTTTTATTTCCTGAACAGCCAAATAAAATAGGCATTAAAACTAAAAATACTAACCCTCTTTTACTGAGCATTAATAATTTCTTGTACAAGATCATTGTATGAAAGTCCGATTGACTCAGCAGATTTCGGAAAGAGACTATGAGAAGTCATTCCAGGAGCAGTATTAACTTCTAGCACATAAAAATTGTTTTTTCTGTCCTGCATTAGATCAACTCTTAACCAACCAGAACAACCCATAACATCGAGCGTCTTAAGACAGATTTCTTCAAGCTCATTTTTTTTATCTTCTGAAAGTACAAGCTCAGTAAGTTGAGTATCTTCATTCAAATATTTTGCATTGAAGTTATAAAAAGATTCTGAGGTTTTGATCTCTACGGCAGGTAAACATCTTCCGCTTAAAATTGGAACAGTAAGCTCCCTAAAGTCTATACTTTCCTCTAAAATAAAAGCTCGTCTTGGATCTACAGAGTCAGCAATAGCATCCTCTAAATCCTTGTTACTGGAAATTCTAAATACATCTATACTTGACCCATCCTCAGCAGGCTTTAAAAAAAGCTCATTGAATGGTCTAAGCTGATCAAAAAAAGGGCTCTCTAAATCTTTCTCCATTTCCAGCAATGATGGAATGGTAATCCATTCTGGAGTAGGAATTTTATTATCTCTAAGCAGCTTTTTGCAGGTATTCTTGTTCCAAGTATTTACACAAGCTTGATAATGGCTTCCTGAAAAGGGAATGCTTTTTTGCTGTAAAAGTTTTTGCAATTCTCCTGATTCACCATCTTCGCCATGAAGAGCAATAAAAATAAAATCGTTTTTTGTAAGTTGATCGGATAAAAAGTTTTTTGGGTAATCAACGAGTTGGGCTTCGTACCCTAAGTCTTTCACTGCTTGATAAATATATTTCCCACTCTCAAGTGAAACTTCACGCTCAGATGATTTCCCTCCGTACAAAACTATAACTTTTTTTATTGCCACTTTTTCTTAATCTTCTTATTTAGCTTTGAAATTGTTCCTGCGCCTTGAGTGATTAAAACAGAAAAATCATGGTGATTTTCTTGAAGCCAGTTCATGGGGTCCTTGTTTCCAATGTAATGCACGTTCTTGTGATTTTTTAATATCTCAGAAGCTAGTTTTTTAGAAGAGATCCCCTTAATAGGTTTTTCACTTGCTGGATATATATCTAATAACAGAAGGAAATCTACTTTAGATAATACTTTTATAAAATCATCGAAAAGCTGTTGCGTTCTTGTAAATCTATGAGGTTCAAAAATCATGCATATCTTTTGACGAGGGTACTTCTCTTTGGCAGCGAGGACGGTTGATAAAATTTCAGCAGGATGATGCCCATAATCATCTATCAATACATGTGAATGCTTAGAAAAGTAAATTTTTGAAAGCTCGAATCTTCTTCCAACACCCCTAAAGTCAGCTAATCCCTTGGCAATGTCCTGGACCGATATGTTTTCTTGTATGGCTACGCAAATAGCAGCAGTAACATTATATAAATTATGCTTGCCACTTAAATTCGTAGAAAAGTTATAGCATTTTTTATTGACATGATCTGTTAATTGAAATTTTTGATGACCGTTTTCTATATTTGCATTAGTTATTTGATACCTATTTTTTGAATTAAACCCAAAAGTTATTTGCCTTCTATGTATATCTTTTGAAATTTTGCGGATGTTTATATCATCTAAATTAAGCAAAATATGGCCATAAAAAGGTAGATTTTCAGCAAAACTAACAAAAGATTGATTTAGTTTATCTTGGTTTGATTCATAGAAACTTAGATGATCGTTATCGATATTAGTAATTACAGCAATATCAGGCTGAAGGTGCAAAAATGATCCATCACTTTCATCTGCCTCTACAATCATGTAGTCACCATCCCCTAGATTAGAGCTTCTACCAACGCTAAGAACTTGGCCTCCCACTACATATGTAGGGCTCAGGTTGGCAGCATTAAAGATGCTAGCAATGATGCTTGTTGTAGATGTCTTACCATGACTCCCAGCAATCGCAATGCTTCGATATGGCTTCATAAGAGTTCCAAGCATCTCTGCCCTAGGAATAATAGTCAATCCAGATTTCCTAGCATATGCAAGCTCAGGGTTTCTCTTAGATATTGCTGACGATGCAACAACTAAGTCCGCTTTTTGAACAAATTTAGGTTCGTGACCTATTTGAACTTTAGCCCCAAGTTTTTTTAATTCCTTCAGCTCATCAGTGATAACAAGGTCTGAACCTGTAACTTTAAAGCCTCGTTTCTGCAAAATAGTGGCAACTCCAATCATTCCGGAGCCACCAATACCGATCATATGAATTTTTTTGAACTTTTGAAATCCTAGTGAGGTCATCTAATTATTAAAATTTTAAAATTGAACTTAACATTCTTGCTGCGGCTTGAAAATGATCTAAATTACTTTCTTTATTTGACCATTGTTCATATATCTTAGCTTCAATAACCTTTTGCAACTTTTGAGTGAGAGATTCAATAGCTTGAGACTCTTCATGAATTAATCCCATATCTAGGCTTACTATATTTTTTGCATTTAGAAGCTGGTGATTATCTATAGCTGAAGGCAAAGGAATAATCACCAATCCTCTTTTTAAAGATATAGCCTCTGAAAGAGATAGTGCTCCTGCTCTTGAAATAATAAAATCTGACCAAAGAATTAAATCATGAGGCAAATCATAGAACTCCTCTACCTCTACAGAAATATTACTTGAATACAATTCTTTAACTCCTATAGATTTTCCATTGCCAGATTGATGTCTTACCTCTAAGGGTATATTCAATGCATTTAAAGCGATAGGTATGTTTTTATTAATAAATTCAGAGCCTTGGCTCCCTCCAGTCACATAAATTTTTGGAGAATCATGCCTTTGAGTTCCTAATGAGCTTTCTTTTGATTGCTTGATTGGATTCCCTACGAGCATCATCTTTTTTGTGACTTGCTCATTTATTGAGAATCCTAAAAAAATTATTTTTGAAAATCTTTTCAATAAATTATTAGAGGTTCCCATAATTGCATTTTGTTCGTGTAAGAAGAGCGGTTTTCTGCAAATCCATGCTGATAAACCTACCGGCAATGAGATATATCCTCCGAAGCAAACAACATAATCAATCTTGTTTTTTTTCAAGTAAAAAATACTTTTAAAAATTGATGCTGTTAAACCTAATAATGAAAAAACTTTAAAAATTAAACCTTTTCCTCTAAAACCTCTCATGGGTATTGTTAAGAATTTTATATTATTAGGAACAACTTTATTTTCTATGCCAGTTTTTGTTCCAATCCAAATTACCTCATGATTGTTATTAATACATTCTTTACCAAACTCTAATGCTGGAAAAACATGGCCTCCGGTCCCTGCTGCAGAAATTAAAAATTTCATTACTTTATAGTTTTATTTTCAAAATTAATTCTCAGAACCATGCCCATTAAAAACATAAATAAAATTAAGCTTGTTCCTCCATAGCTTATAAAAGGTAAAGTTAGACCTTTTGTTGGCAAGATTCCAAGATTTACCCCTATGTTAAATACTACTTGAATTGCAATTAAAATACCTGCACCAAATGCAAGCAACCCTTGAAATAGTTTTCCAAACTCGAGTGCTTTAATGGATGTTTTAAAAATGCCGAAAATTAATACAGCAAACAGAAATATCACCACCAATCCCCCAATTAATCCAAATTCTTCAACAATTACTGCAAAAATAAAATCAGTATGTGGCTCAGGCAGATATAAGTTCTTTTGTAGGCTATTTCCTAAGCCCACACCAAACCATTCACCCCTGCCAATGCCAAGCAAGGCATTTGACAGCTGCCATCCTGGCCCATAAAAATGGTCAAAGGGCTCGGTAAATGAAATAAATCTTATGTATCTATATGGCTCTAGATAAACAGCAATAGCTGCCAAACTGCCCATTAATAAAATTAATAATGAAAATTGAAAAAATGAAATACCTGCAAAAAATAACATAGCAATGACAAGAGCCCCAATTACCAATGTTGATCCAAGATCAGGTTGAGACATTATAAATAGTCCAAATAGAGCCAACACAATCAAAGGCCTAAAGAATCCCAATGAAGTATTAATTTCGCTCAATCTTCTTACGCAATATCCCGAAATATATACAACTAATGCAAGCTTGCTTACTTCTGAGGGCTGGATATTGATTGGTCCGATTCTGATCCATCTTAAACTTCCATTTACCTCTGTTCCCACCCCCGGAAAAAAAAGAGCAATAAGCAACAGCAGAGAACCAATTAAAATTAACCAATCTAACGAAAAAAATAGATTTGAGGGAATGCTTAAGGCAATAATTGTTGCAAAAATACCTAAAAGTAAAAAAATTACTTGTCTTGAAGCAAAATGAAAAGGGGTTCCATAAAGATCTTCTGAGACATATACGCTTGATGAGGCAACCATTACCAAACCAATAAATAACAAACAAAAATATGGAAGAACAATTAATATATTTTCTCGATCAAACATTTGAGCACGATGCTAATTTAATAAAATGATCTCCGCGCTCTTCAAAATTTTTATAATCTTTACCGCTTGGATGGCCCGGTGAAAAAAGAATATTAGTCTGGTCGTGATATTCGTCTTTAAAAATGATATCCATTACAGATGATAGACCTTGATTGCGTAGTAATATTGTTTTTGGATGAAATACCTTTTTAGAAATCTCTACTGCATGTTTGCCAAAAATATACACCTTTGTTGGGCCGCTAATTTCATAACTATTATATTGCTCTTTGCTTGGGTCCCCGCAGAGGATCAACACATAGGGGTTAATCATTTTATTTAACGCAAATTGTAACGCAGTTAAATTGGTTGCCTTTGAATCATTTATAAATACTAATTGATTATGTGTCACGACATGCTGAAGTCTATGAGGCAATTCCTTCAATGCAAGATCCTGGACTTCTCTCAACTTTCTTCCAGTGATCATTGACCATAGTTTTTTTGGGTTTGATTCCTCTGTTGATATTTTTGATTCTTTAATTCTTTTTTTTGCATTTGCATACTTTTCAAAGGTTCCATGATGATCAATGTGATCAGGTGCAATGTTCAATAGCGCTCCGAAATCTAATTTAACATCCTTGACCTTCTCAAGCTGAAAGCTAGAAAGCTCAATAATAGAATATGAACAAGAATTAATGTTATCTAAAACAGGTGCGCCAATATTACCAATCAATTGAGAATCTTCTAAAAGTTGATGTAGTTGATAACAGCAAGTGCTTTTTCCGTTTGTGCCAGTAACTCCAATCTTGTATGAACTATCTTCTTGAAAAAAAATGTCTAGATCTGTCAGGTAAGATATTTTATTAAATTCTTCTTTTGTATAGAGCTTCTGCAGATTAATTCCTGGGCTCAAATAGGTCATTTCATAAGAACTTAACTGAGCTAGATCAGGCAATATATTGGATATATTCGGCCGTTTAACATTTTCATCATAAATCTCAAAAGCTTTGCCTTTTTTGGTTAAATATCTTTCAAAAGATTGGCCTGTGATTCCGTAACCAAAAATAAGAGATTTCATTGAAATTTATCTTAACTTCAGGGTTGCTAGAGCGAATAAAACAAGTACAAAAGTTATAATCCAAAATCTAACGATAACCTTTGGTTCTGCCCAACCCTTCAATTCAAAGTGATGATGAATCGGTGCCATTAAAAAAACTCTTTTACCCCTTAATTTATATGAGCCCACTTGAATAATAACGCTTAAAGTTTCCATTACAAAAACTCCAGCCATAATTGCAAAAACTATCTCATGCCTTACTAGCACTGCCAGAGTGCCCAGAATTCCACCAAGAGTTAAAGATCCCAAGTCACCCATAAATATCTGTGCAGGATAGGTGTTGTACCAAAGAAACCCTATGCCAGCTCCAATCAATGCTCCGCAAAAAACAATCAACTCTCCGCTAAGAGGGTTAAACGGAATAAATAAATAATCTGAAATAATTAAATTTCCAGATGCGTACGCAATCAGACCAAGGCCTCCTGCTATTAAAACGCATGGCAGAATTGCTAACCCGTCAAGGCCATCAGTTAGATTGACAGCATTAGATGAGCCCATGATTACAAAAATACTTATTAGCAGGAAAATAAGTGGTGAAATTATAAATATATATTCTTTATTAAATGGCAAAATAAAAATTTGTTCATTTCCACTTGGAGAAACCTGCAACATAAACAACATTGCAATTAGTGAAAAAATAAACTGCAATATGAGTTTATATTTTCCATTTAGCCCTTTTGAATTTTTCTCCTTAATTTTTAACCAGTCATCAAGAAAGCCTATTGTGCTGAAAGAGATAGTGATAAAAATAAGAATCCAAATATATGGATTCTGAAAATCAGACCACAGCAATGTTGAAATAATTAATGAGGAGATAATTATTAACCCTCCCATGGTAGGTGTACCAGATTTTGAAAGGTGTGATTTAGGTCCATCTCCTCTGATTGATTGTGAGAACTGAATATGGGTTAAGAATCGAATTAAAGCTGGACCAAGAAGGATTGAAAGCATAAGAGCCGTAAGAGTTCCTCCGATGGTTCTAACAGTCAAATAACGAAATACATCGAAACCTGAATCGTATGTCATTAACCAAGTGCCCAATAATTCGATCATATTATTTCCATAAATCTAGAATTTCTTCCATTCGCATAGATCTTGAACCTTTTAATAAAATATTCTCTTTACCTGCTAGATTGTTTTTTAAGAAATCAATTAATTCTATTTTACTCTTAAAGAAAAACCCATTTTTACCAAATGCAAATGCTGTATGTCGCATCAAATCTCCATATCCAAGCAAAATGTCTACTCCATGTATTTTGGCATAGTCTCCCAAATCAATGTGTAATTTTTTTCTATATCTGCCAAGCTCTGCCATATCTCCAAGAATTGCAATCTTTCTTCCTTTGCATTGAGATAAAACGTCTATTGCTGCTCTCATGGAATCTGGATTAGCATTGTAAGTGTCATCGATAACCTGCGACTGCTTTGCCCATGTTTTAAGCTCTAAACGCTGTGGAGGGTTTACAAGATCCTTCAAACCAGCTGCGAATTCTTCTATATGCAACTTAGCAGCATGAATTGCTGCAAATGAAGCAAGAATATTTAACACATTATGCATTCCAACAAGCTTTGTTTTAATTGGTATTCTTTTTTTTAAATGAGTAGATTCAATAAAAAAAGACAAGCCTTGTTTTGTCATCTTAATTTGACTTGGAAAGTAGGATGCTGAGGGTGACTCACCAAAGGTATAAAAAGAAATATCGTCCCTCATCTTTTTCCAATAATTAAGATATTTGCTATCTGGAATAATTGCTGCGCCATCTTTTTTTATATTGCTAATAAGCTCTGACTTTACTTCTAACACTCCTTTAACTGAGTTCAGTCCGTCTAAGTGTGAATGGCCTATGTGAGTAATAATGCCGATATTTGGTTTAATTATTTTAGACAGAAGATCTATATCACCCAATTTCGCTGCGCCCATTTCAAAAATTGCTGTGCTATTTCTTGAATCCAACTCCAAGGCACAAAGCGGTAAACCTATTTCATTGTTATAGTTCTGAAAAGTTGCATAACTATTTTTTATGCAACTATTTAAAATATTTTTTGTGGTTGTTTTACCATTGCTGCCAGTAACTCCGATAATGTTTCCCTTGTATCTTTCCATTGCAATCTTCGCAGACTCAATAAGACACTTTTCAGGACTTTTGACTGCAATTACTCTTGATGACTGTATTGAGGAATTTAAAACGTTACTTTCCTTTATAATTGCCAGAGATGCTCCTTTTGCTATGGCGTGCTCGGCATAAAGGCTGCCATCCTCGTTTGATCCAGTTAGACCAAAAAAGACTGAATTCTTTGTTACCTTTCTAGAATCTATTTGAAAATTTCTGATTGGCAAGCCTGATTTAGCATCAAGGTTTAGTGAAGCTAATAAATCTTGAGTGTTTTTAATTAATTTCATTATCTAAAATTTTATAGACGCAATCTCTATCGTTGAATGGGACTTTTTTGCCTGATATTTCCATGAAATTTTCATGACCCTTTCCTAATATTACCAATATATTTTCTTTAGTTAAGTGCTGAAGGGCTGAAGTTATGGCTTCCTGTCTATCCTCTATAATTTCCACATCTACTTGAGCATTTCCATTCATTGCATCTGAGGCAATTTTTGAAAAGGATTCAAAGCGATTATTGTCAGAGGTAAAAAATACTTTATTGGAAAAATCTTGAGCTACTTTCATCATTTTTGATCTTTTGGATTTATCTCTATCACCACCACAACCAAAAATCAGAACAATGTCACTATAATAATTATGTAATTCGGACAAAATATTTAGCATAGATTGATAGTCATGCGCATAGTCAATTAATATCTTTCCTTTTTTTAACCTCAATATCTCTCCTCTTCCCATAGGAAGTTTAATTGAGGTATTGCTAGTACCCTTCAAATCATTTGAATTGATATGCTTCGAAATTAATGCAAGAGCTGAAATGTAATTTTCGATATTAAATTTAAGAAATAAGGAGATGCTTGCTTCATAAGTAAGGCTTGGGAAATTTATACTAATATTTGAAGATCCCTCAGGATTATAAACAAAAGAATATTTAAACGGAGCTGAAGGATCCATAGCACTTATAAAGTTTGATTTTAAAAGCTGCTCTCCCTGAGCCACAGATAAACGTGGAAGCAACTCTTGTATTTGATCTATTGAAATAATTGTAGGATTCAAATTATTAAGATTTGTTATAGATAATTTTGCATCAATATAGTTTGTTTCTGTTTTATGGTAATCGAGATGATCAGATTGAATATTAAGTATGATCGTTTGAAAAAAGGTTAAATTACATAATCTTTTTTGCGCCAATGCGTGAGATGAAATTTCAATAAAAACATAAGTTTTTTGTTTATTTTTGCATGCTTTTAAAATTTCGAATAACTCAAATATTCCAGGGGTTGTGTTACCTTTAGTTTGCATATAATCATCATTAATAATTGCCCCTAGAGTACCAATATATATTGATGGTTTTTGGAGCTCCCTCATAATATTGTGTGCCATAAACGCAGTTGTTGTTTTTCCATTAGTACCAGTCACACCATGAAAAATAAAATCATCCGCAGCCAACTCATGAAATTGAAATAGGATTTCAGTCACTCTGTCCTCTAAATTATTGATGTAATGAATTGGTATATCTGTTTCTTCTTCGAGTTCTTGGTCGCTAATTACGCAAGATGCTCCATTTTTTATTGCTTCTTTTATAAATTCTTTTCCATGAGATCCTTCGCCCTGTCTAGCCACAAATAAAGAATTTTCAAGGACATCTTTTGAGTTATCTGTTATTGATGTGATGAAACAATCATCAAACTCATTTGTTTTAATG
>CABXFE010000025.1 GCA_902511425.1 uncultured SAR86 cluster bacterium | reverse complement strand
TCCATTTTGGAATCCAATAATAAACAGCGGCCATAATTGAAAATATTGACCCAGGAACAAGAACATAATGAAAGTGTGCTACAACAAAGTATGTATCGTGATATTGAAAATCAGCTGGAGTAATTGCAAGCATTAACCCAGAAAAGCCACCTATGGTAAATAAAACAACGAAAGCTATAGCAAAAAGCATTGGGGTTTCATAAGTAATTGAGCCTTTAAACATAGTAGTAACCCAATTAAAAACCTTCACACCAGTTGGAACAGCGATCAGCATTGTTGCCCACATAAAGAATAATTCTGCGGCTAAAGGAAGGCCAACCGTGAACATGTGATGTGCCCATACGACAAAAGATAAAATTGCAATGGAAGCCATTGCCCAGACCATAGATGCATATCCAAATAACTGCTTTCTTGAAAAGGTCTCAATGATATGGGACGCAATCCCAAAAGCAGGCAAGATCATTATATAGACCTCAGGATGGCCGAAAAACCAGAAAATGTGTTGAAATAACACAGGGTCTCCACCGCCAGCAGCATTAAAGAAGCTGGTTCCGAAATGAATATCCATAAGCATCATCGTTACTGCTCCAGCAAGAACAGGCATAACAGCTATTAAAAGGTATGCTGTTATAAGCCACGACCAAACAAAAAGAGGCATTTTCATCAAGGTCATACCAGGCGCTCTCATATTCATGATAGTTACGATCACGTTAATGGATCCCATGATCGATGACGCTCCCATAATATGAACAGCAAATATGAAGAAGGTAACACTCGGAGGAGCATAGGTTGTGGATAGTGGAGCATAAAAAGTCCATCCAAAATTAGGGGCTCCGCCTTCCATAAACAAAGAAGATAATAGAATAAAAAATGCAAATGGTAGTATCCAAAAACTTAGGTTGTTCATTCTTGGGAGCGCCATATCGGGAGCACCCACCATCATTGGTACAAGCCAATTTGCTAGACCTACAAATGCGGGCATAACTGCCCCAAAGACCATAATCAGCCCATGTAGTGTAAGCATTTGATTATAAAATTCAGGCTCAACAATTTGCATACCAGGCTGAAAAAGCTCTGCTCTGATAACCATCGCCATGGCTCCGCCGATTAAAAACATTGCAAAACTAAACCATAAATACAGGCTGCCTATATCTTTATGATTTGTAGTGTACAACCATCTAGTTAACCCTTTAGCAGGGCCATGATGGTGATCATCATGATTATGGGATTCTATTACTGCACTCATATTACTTCCTTTTTTTAAACTTTTGGTTTTTTATATTCAACAATATCTTTGGGAACAACAATCTCGCCGTCACCGTTCTCTGCATTGCCCCAAGCTTGTCTTGTGTATGTGATCACAGAAGCCATGTCCACCTCAGAGAGCTGATTTGCAAATGATTGCATGGCCGCTCCCTGGACGCCTTCCATTAAAATTTCAATATTTCTAGCTTTATCATTTAAAACAATATCGCTACCGGCTAAGTTTGGAAATATTCCTGTGATACCTTGTCCATTAACCTGATGGCACGCAACACAGTTCTTTAGGTATATTCCTTCCCCTCTTTCAGTAAGCTCGGCTACACTCCAATCTTTTTCAGTAAGTTCAGCCATTCTGAAAGCAGCATCTTTTTTCTCTTGAACCCATGCATCATATTCATCTTGAGGAACAACTTTAACAACCACTGGCATAAATCCATGGTTTTTTCCACATAGCTCTGTACACTTGCCTCTATATATTCCAGGCTCATCTACTATCGTCCAAGCAGTATTTATAAAGCCTGGTATTGCATCTTGCTTGATAGCAAAATCTGGCATCCACCAAGAGTGGATAACATCATTAGCTGTAATTAAAAATCTTATTTTTTTGCCTACTGGTATTACTACCGCTTCATCAACTTCCTCTAAATAGAATTCTCCTTTTGGAGTTTTGTTATATATTTCATCCCAATCAGTTGTGAGATTGGAGAAAAAATCTATATCATCTTCTAAGTATTTATACTGCCACTTCCATTGATAACCGACTACCTGAATATTAATATCTCCCTCTGTATCATCGTAGATCTTTGTTAGAGTATTTGATGCAGGTATTGCCATAAATACTAAGATTAAAAAAGGAACCACCGTCCAAGCTAACTCAAGTTTAGTATTTTCGTGGAATGATGCAGGGCTTGGGTTTTTTTTCTTGGTAAAGGCAAACATGGAATAAAACATAATGCCGAATACAACAAGTCCTATAACCACACAAATCCAAAAAATTAACATATGCAAATCAAAGACCTCTTTACTGATTGCTGTTACTCCTTCAGTCATATTTAAGTCGCCCCAAGCAGCAAACGTGTTACTTGAGAACAACGTTATTAACCCAGTAAGAAGTGTTTTATTTAGGCTTGTGGTAGCTTTTTTAAACATTAGTAATCCTTTGCTTTCTATTTGAAGCTTTTAAAATAAATAATTGATATATGTAATTATAACTATAAATTATGTTTATTAGAAGCTTTTTAGCATTAAAAAGCTCGCAACAAACTTGTTTTTTGTGACGCTATAATAGCTTTAAATGTTATGAAATTCTAGGATTTTTTAGGCCTAAAATCTTCGATATTAAAGACCTTTGGTTCGGTTGGTTTTGCATCATTTTTAGAGCTATCTTGGGGTTTGTGCTCCTTAAAATCACAGTTTAAACAATAAATAGTTTGATCATCAGGAGTTATTGCGATCTTGTCTAATGCTTTGCAGCTTGGGCATACTGCGCCAGCAATAAAACGAATAAAATTTTTAGTCATTAAGGTTACTTAAATCAATATTTGATATGTCAGGAAATGTATCAAACCACAATTGAAATGAAAATGCTGCCTGAGCAACAAGCATGCCTGTTCCATCAAATCTATTTTCTGAAAACTGGCTGGACCAGGAAAAAAAATTTTCAGATGCTTTGCCGTAACTTAAGTCATAAAAAATAGTCTCTTTGTTTAGTTGATCTTGGATATCCCAGTCAAAGGGGCCTGATAAAGCAGCTGAAGTTGCATTAATTAATAAATCTATAGGTTCTTCATTGTGCTCAAAAGGCTCAAGCTTAAAGGAAGAGAACTTTTCTAACAGGACTACAATTTTGTTAGGCGATCTATTATCAATCATAAGTTTTGCTGGATTCATCCTTGCGATCGCTGGTATTATGCTTTGACTAGCACCGCCTGCTCCAAGAATTAAAACTCTCTTGTTGCTAATTTCTATATTCTTATCAGAACAATCTCTTATAAGGCCAAGTCCATCTGTCGAAGATGCAACAATTTGCTCATCTTGATTTTTACTAAGAGTATTAGCTGCACCTAGCAACTCAACTTCACTTGATAAAATATCAGCCGCATGAATACAATTTAGTTTATGTGGAAGGGTAATGTTCAATCCATGGCCACCTTTATAAAAAAAATCTTTAATAAATTCTATTAAATCTTTTTGAACAACATGGAAAGGCTGATAATCAATTTCCACTCCATTCAATGCCCCAAACTTAGAATGTATCAAGGGCGACAATGAATGGTCTATTGGGTCCCCTACCACTCCTAGTTTTATTTTTTTACTCACTTATATTCTCTCTTTCCAGCTCTTATTAAAGTGTAAAACCAAAGATTTATTTTTCTTTTTAATTTCCTTGCTGTTTAAATAAGGCCAGCTCACTACTGGAGGCAAAGAGGCTAATATAGATTCTGTTCTCCCATTAGATTCAATTCCAAACTTTGTGCCCCTATCAAACAAAAGATTAAATTCAACATATCTACCCCTTCGATACAATTGAAAATCTTTATCATCTTCAGAAAATCTTGTATTTCTATGGTTCAAAATAATTTTTTCATAGGTATTAATATATGACTCGGCTGTTTTTTCTAAAAACGATAGGCTTGACTCAATATCTTTATGCTGAAGTTGATCAAAAAAAATACCTCCTATGCCTCTGTTCTCATTTCTATGCGGTAGAACAAAGTATTCATCACAGTTTTTTGCAAATTTTCTATAATATGTCCTATTAAATTCGTCTAATGTTAGCTTGGCTTCGTTGTGCCAAAGTGATGTGTCTTCATTAGATACAACATAAGGAGTTAAATCAAACCCGCCGCCTATCCACCAATTTTTGATGATGGAGCTATTGCCTAATTCCAGAAATATCCTTATGTTCATGTGACTTGTTGGGCAATGTGGATTAAAGGGATGGGAGATAACAGAAACTCCAATCGCACGAAATTTTGAAGAACCATGAGATTTTGATTTGGTTGCTAGTGAAGAAGCAGGTAACTTGCTGCCCGAAATTGAAGAAAAGTTAATGGCAGCCTTTTCTATTACATCACCATTTATAGATATAGATTTTCCACCTCCACCTTGTTTGCGATTCCAGATTTCAGCCTTTCGTTGAAATGCATTTATGTTTAAAGAATTCAGCTTTTTATCTATGCTCTTTTGAACAGATCTAAGCCTTGATTCAATTAATGCAAGATTATTTTTGGTCAGCTTATTCACGAATGTATTCCATAGTTTTTAGGTCTATTATTGAAGATGGTTTTAAAGCACCTCCATTATCATGAGCATACACTGCAACGTCTGGATCATCGAAGATTTTTTTTACCTCATCAAGTGAATTGGAGGTAGGAAAATTACTTATATTTGCAGAAGTAGAAACCATTAAACCATTAAATGAATTAAGGAGATTTGTAATAGGCAAGTGATCACTTACTCTTATTGCAATAGTATTATCTGTAGCTTTTAATGATTGGGAGAGTGAATTATTTGCTTGCATTATAACGGTGACATGACCTGGCCAAACGGACTCTAAAAATTCAATTTGTGATACTTCCAATTCAGCAGAAAGCTCTAATGCAAAGGGGATTGATGGAGCCAGTAAGATGAAGTTTTTATTATCAGATCTTTTTTTTAAGTTAGATATTTTTTTACAAGCACTGATGTTTGATGCATTACAACCAAGGCCCCAAACTCCCTCCGTTGGATGAATTAAAATTTTACCTTCTTTTAACCAATTAGATGCATCGGCAGGAGATGAAAATTCCTTCAAATTAATTACTGAATTGACTCATTTGCGGCCAAAACATCATCGTGCATTTTTGACTTATACTCAACTAGCATAGCTGCAATTTTTTCATCTGAGGTTCCTAACATTTGCACCGCACATAATGCAGCATTTATTGCTCCAGATTTTCCAATTGCAAAAGTTGCCACAGGAACGCCCTTTGGCATTTGAACAGTAGCAAGCAATGAGTCCATTCCATCTAGGTCTCCTCCTCCAAGAGGAATACCTAAAACTGGTTTGGTTGTTTGGGCTGCAATTGCGCCTGCTAAATGAGCAGCCATACCTGCCGCAGCTATGAATACCTTAGCTCCATTTTTTTCAGACTCTTTTACTCTTTTCACAACTTCTTCGGGTGTTCTATGCGCAGAAAGTATGAACATTCGATGAGGCACATTAAATTCATTAAGAGTATCTGATGCAGCCTGCACAACTGGCAAATCTGACTTAGAACCCATAAATATTGAAACAGAGATGTTATCGGACATAAAATAGCTCCTTTTGCTACAAATAAAGATGTTGATTATAAAGAATGAACATATAATGTGTATATGCCTAGATTAAAAGTTTTAACATTTCCGGACCCAAGATTAAGAAAGGTTGCTGTACCAGTGACTAAATTCGACAAAAGTCTGGAAATTATAACTTCTAATATGCTCGAAACCATGTATGCAGAAGAAGGCATAGGTCTTGCAGCAACCCAGGTTGATATTCACGAAAGAATTATAGTTATGGATCTATCTGAAGAGCGAAATGAGCCAAAAATATTTATTAATCCTGAATTTAAGATTTTAAATGACAAAAGTCTACTTTCTTTTACAGAAGGCTGTCTCTCAGTCCCTGGAATAACAGAGGACATAACTAGGCCAGACAATATATATTTAACTTGGCAAGACATTAATGGTAAGCAACATGAGGCAGAACCATCGGGCTTGCTTACTGTATGTATTCAGCATGAAATCGATCATTTGGAGGGAAAACTAATGGTTGACTATCTTTCTCCTCTCAAAAGAGACAGAATTAGGAAGAAGGCGTCTAAATAGAAGAATTTTAGAGAATTTAAAAGAATTTATAGACAAAATGAAGATTTTATTTGCAGGCTCCCCCAAATCATCTGCAAAAATATTAAATTCTATGGTAAATGCAGGATTAGATATTGTAGGTGTCATAAGTCAGCCGGATAAAAGATCAAAGAGAGGCAGGGGTAAAGAGGCGTCTTCTGTAGCTACGGAATCTTTAAAACTTGGAATTCCAACCTTTAAACCCACCAAACTTGATGATTTGTTCAAACAAGAAATTACGCAATTGAACTTTGATTTCTTGGTTGTTTCAGCATATGGGAAAATACTTCCTGAATGGATGCTTAATGCGCCAAATATTGCACCAATAAATATTCACTTTTCTTTGTTACCAAAATATAGGGGGGCTTCTCCAATACAAGCATCAATATTAAATAATGATTGCAAAACTGGTATATCAATTATGAGAATGTCTAAGGGAATGGATGAGGGGCCGGTTTACTGCTCTCATGAAATAAAAATATTAAAGTCAGATAACAAAATAGATCTTGAGAATAAACTTGTTTCTCTGTGCGTCAAAAATATTGAAAATGATTTGAGCAATATTTTAAATAACAAGCTAGTTCTTAAAGAGCAAAACGATGATGAAGCTAGCTATTGTTCGAAAATTGACAAATTATCTGGTAATACAGATTTTAAAAAAGAAAGCACTAAAGAAATATTTCAAAAGTTTAAAGCGTTTATTGGATGGCCTGGGCTGTATTTTGAAAAAAATAATATAGCAATAAAAATTCATGGATTAATGGAATACAACAGCAATAATGAAACTTTTAAAGAAAGTAATTTTAAATTTATATCAGAAGGACTTGCAGTTAAAACAAATGATTCAATGATAGTTATTACTCACTTACAATTTCCAGGCAAACGTATTATTTCTGCATTAGATGCTGCGAATGCACATGCAGAATTTTTTGAGAAATAATTTAATTTTGGCAATTCTTCCAATTCTCTAAAAAGAGGTTTAATTTATAACAATGAAAATTTTAATACTTGGTGCTGGGAGGGTGGGGAGCAGTCTTGCATCAACACTTTCCAGACAAGAATATGAAGTAAGCATAGTCGATTTAAATAAAGATAAACTTTTAAGACTGCAAGAAGATTGTGATTTGGCCACAGAAATTGGTCATGCATCTCATCCAGTCACCTTAGAGAAAGCTGGCGCAGATGAGGAGACAATTGTATTGGCTGTAACAAATAGTGATGAATGCAATATAACTTCTTGCCAAATAGCAAAATCTAAATTTAATGTTAAAAAGACGATTTGCAGGCTTTCTGATGCATCTTATCTTGAATCTTTAGAGGCATTTGGAAAAGACAATATTGATATTGCAATCGGTCCAGAAAATGAAGTTACAGAACACCTTGTTGATTTAATTAAACACCCAGGCGCAGAGCAAATTGAGTCGTTTGCAAATGGCTCTTTAAAAGCTGTGTCAGTAAAAGCTAGAAAAGATGGGATGTTGGTAAACAGGGAGCTCAAAAGTATCAAAAGTGATATGCCTGATACGGAAACATTCGTGCCTGCCATATACAGAAAAGGGAAACCCTTAATACCTGATGGCAAAACAATCATCAAAGAAAATGATGAAATATACTTTTTGGCTGCAGAAAATGATATTGATCGTATTGTTCAAGAAATGAGACTTCAGGATACCTCCTCATCGAGAATAATGATCATAGGTGGTGGAAAAATAGGTTTTGCATTAGCAAATGCATTGGAAGATGACTATAAAATAAAAATAATAGATCCAAATGAAGATAGATGTGAGGTACTTTCAAGAGAGCTAAACAGAACAATTGTTCTGAATGGTGCAGGATCTGATGAAGAGCTCCTAAAAAGTGAAAATATAGAAAATATAGATATTTTTTGCGCTTTAACGAATGACGATGAAACGAATATCATGTCGGCATTTCTTGCTAAAAAGCTTGGGGCCAAAAAAACTATCATTATTGTAAATAACTACACTTATATAAATATACTGCCCAAAAATTTTGTTGATATAGCTCTTTCACCGCAACGACTTACTGTCTCTATGGTTCTGCAGCATCTTGCAAAAGGCGATGTTCCTCAAGAGGTTATTTTTAAAATGCAAAGTGGCGCTGAGGCGATTGAAGGAATAATTCATAAAAATAAATTTACTGAGGAGTTTTTTGACAGGCCAATCTCTGAACTTCCCCTGCCAGAAGGCTGTGTAATTGCTGCGGTGATAAAAGGAAAAGATGTTTTTATGCATTCAAAAGATTTGCTTCTCAACCCTGGTGATAAAATTATTGTTTTTATTCTTGGAAAAACAGATAAAGAAAAAATAGAGAACCTTTTTCTTACAGACTAATGAATTACAAATCCATTTTTAATTTGTTGGGTATCCTGCTTGGAATATTTAGTCTATCTTTTGTTCCTCCTATAGTTCTAGCTTTTGTGTATGAAGAATCTAACAAAGAGATTTTTTTATACTCTTTCATTTTTTTTTGCTGTTTTAGGGGCATCTATATGGGCAACAACTCGTCAAGAACATTTACCTTTGAATATTTCTGATGGTTTTATTATCACAACATTATTTTGGGTGGTTCTGGCTTGCGCTGGATCGATCCCATTTTATTTTTTTGGTCTTAATATCAGTGATGCTATTTTTGAATCAGTTTCAGGAATCACAACAACCGGGGCTACTACAATTGTTGGTTTAGACAATCTTCCAAAATCAATACTTTTATATCGTCAATTGCTTCAATGGATAGGTGGAATGGGTTTGATAGTTTTGGCTGTCGCAGTTATGCCAGCCTTAGGAATTGGTGGTGGTCAACTATATAAAATGGAGCTTCCGGGAAGCCATGGCAATCAAAAGCTTACTCCAAAAATAACAGACAGCGCTAAAGCGTTATGGAAAATTTATGTTGGTCTCACCCTAATGTGCGCAATACTATATCTGCTTTCTGGAATGAACTTGTTTGACTCCATTGCGCATAGCTTAACCACTGTTGCAGGGGGGTGGATTTTCAACCCATGATGAGAGCATAGGTTTTTTTAATAGCACATCGGTAGAAGCCATATGTATTATTTTTATGTTGCTTTCTGCGGCCTCATTTGCAGTTCATTATGCGGCAATATTTGGAGGCAAACCTCTTAAGTATTTTTATGATTCAGAGTTTAAATTTTTCTTAAGTGTTGTGTTGCTGATAATAATAGTTTCATTGATTGTTCATATTATTAGTAGCTCATTTTCGGATGTTTTTTCTTTGTTAAGCTCAACTATTTTTCATGTTGTTTCCATAGTCACAACATCAGGCTTTACCACAGAGAACTTCTCCCTTTGGCCTGGTTTTTTGCCATATCTTTTGCTTGTTGGTGCATTTATGGGAGCATGCTCTCAGTCTGTTGGAGGAGGCATTAAGGCTTGGAGAGTGCTAATTATGATTAATCAAGCATACAAGGAGATATTAAAAACGATTCACCCCAATGCTGTTCTTACCTCAAAGATTGGTACTAAGGTTATTGATGCAAAAATTGCTGAAAAAGTTTGGGGCTTTTTTTCTATTTATGTATTTATATTTATGTTTCTTCTTATGGCAATGTTGGGAACAGGAATGAATTTTGAGACTGCCTTCTCTGCTGTTGGCGCTTGTTTAAATAATTTAGGCCCTGGGTTAGGTGATGTTGCTAACAACTATTCGAATGTAAGCGGGTTTGGAAAATTTATATTGTGCTTTGCGATGATTCTAGGAAGGCTTGAAATATTTACTTTGCTTGTATTATTTACTCCGGCATTTTGGCGTCGCTAATCTTTATAAATATCTTTTGGCACAGAAAGCAATCTTCTAAATTTTTTATATTCCCAGGAATATTCCGCTGGAGATTGTCTAATTACAGATTCCATTTCATCATTCATTACTTGCACACCAGATTCTGAATAAATTTCTTTACTTGGTTTTTTAAAATTCATGACGTGTCCTAGATTCCTATCGTATGAAAGGTATGCAAGAACAATTGGTTTTTTAGACTTTCGAGCTAAATTTGGAGCTAGAGCAAATGAATAGCACTCATGATTAAAAAATTTTACATATACACCAAGACCTCTCGCCGGAACCTGATCAGAAGCCATACAAGTCATTTGGTTGTTTTCTAAAGATTTGAGAATGGTCTTTACTCCCCCTATGCCAGTTTCAACCATTTTACAATTTCCTTCTTGTCTGAGTTTTTTTACAAAATTATCTATAGGCTTTGATTTAATTTTTTTATAAAGCGAAGTATGTGATCTTTGAGAGCTAATCCATCTCAGCATAAAATCTATACTTCTATTATGAAGAGCAAAAATTATTAGCCCTGTCTCTTGCTCAGAATTGTTAAATAAAAACCTATTATTAATTTTCTTTGTTATTTGAACTATTTTTTTGCTGGAACGAGACCATGTGTATAAAGTTTCATAAAAACTTTTTAGTGTTTCTTTGTAACTTTCTTTGGCGAGCAAATCTAATTCATGTTCAGCAAGGTCTGAAAAGGCAATAGATAAATTTTTCTTGGTGATCCTAAACGCAGGCAAAAAACTTAAGGCATATACAGGAATAACTTTAAATACGTAATCCCATAGTTGAAATGCAAACCTCAATGGAAAAATCGTAAAAATATAAAAAATTATCTTCATATATCGTTTTTTTTAATTATCTTCCTTTAATTAACTATTTTATAGGCTTATCTATGGCGAGTTAGAAAAAATCTATATAGATATAATTAAAATAACTGCATAATATAGTTTTTTCAAACATGAAATATAAAGGTTTATTTTGACAGCAAAAACAATGGAAGAACTTGTAGCTCTCTGTAAAAGAAGGGGATTTATATTTCAATCAAATGAAATTTATGGTGGTCTGCAAGGCTTATATGATTATGGGCCGTTGGGCGTTGAACTCAAAAATAACTTAAAGCAGTCATGGTGGAGAGAAATGGTTTTTGATAGAGATGATGTAGAGGGTTTAGATGCATCAATACTAACAAAGCCGAATGTACTAAAATTTTCAGGCCATGAAGATACTTTTACTGACCCGCTTGTAGATTGTAGAGATTGCAAGTCAAGATGGCGAGCTGATCAATTAAAGTCTGACAAGTGTCCCTCATGTGGATCAAAAAATTTAACAGATCCAAGGCCATTTAATCTTATGTTTAAAACCTCTGTGGGTCCTGTTGAAGACAAAGATTCTTTCGCTTATCTGAGGCCTGAAACAGCACAGCATATTTTTACAAACTTTAAAAACGTTGTAGATTCAACATCTAAGCAACTCCCATTCGGAATAGCACAGATAGGCAAAGCATTTAGAAATGAAATTACTCCAAGAAATTTTGTGTTTAGGGTAAGAGAATTTGAGCAGATGGAGCTTGAGTTTTTTGTTGTGCCAGGAACGGATGAACAATGGCACGAGTCATGGGTGGAGTCGAGATTGAACTGGTGGGATGCCCAAGGGGTTAGCAAGGATAATCTAGAGCTTTATCATGTCCCCGAGGACGAGCTTGCCCATTATTCAAAAGCCACAGTTGATATTATGTATAAATTTCCCCACGGACTAGAAGAGTTAGAGGGCATTGCCAATCGAACGGACTTTGATTTGGGATCACACAGCAAAAATCAAGCTGAATTAGAAATCCAGTCTAGCGTTTTAGAAAACAACGAATCAAATGCGAGATTAGCAACACAAGATCAAGAAACAAAAAAATGGACTGTTCCATATGTAATTGAACCTTCAGCAGGTGTAGATAGGGGTGTGCTTGCAGTACTTAATGAGGCCTATAAAGTCGAAGAGCTTGACGATGGGAAAACTAGAACGGTTTTAAATCTCAAGCCACACCTGGCGCCAATAAAGGCTGCAGTTATACCACTCAAAAAAAACCATCAAGGATTAGTAGATATCGCTTCTAACATCAAAAAGGATCTACAAAAACTAAGGTTGGGAAGAGTATTACTCGAGAATTCAGGAAATATTGGAAAAAGCTATAGGCGTCATGACGAAATAGGAACCCCATTATGCATTACTGTTGATTTTGATACTCTCGAAGATGACTCTGTAACAATTCGAGATAGAGATACTATGCAACAAACTCGAATAGAAATATCGAAACTCTCAAAATATTTGGAGGGCTTGATTTTAAAGTAGACAAAAGTCTATATTTAGTAAGTATAAATAATTAGCATTTTAATATTTTATTTAATTTTTATATTAAGTCTTATTTGTACCTCATTAATTATTATTGTTTCTTCTTTTTTTCTATCTACTAGATCTGTTCAGTATATTGGCAAAATGTGGATTCTTTTTATATTAAAAAGCCTAAAGGTTATATGTGGGATAGGTTGGAGTGTGAAAGGAATAGAAAACGTACCCAACACACCTTTTGTTATTGCTTCGAATCATCAAAGCCCCTGGGAATCTTTTTTTCTTCAAACATTATTTTTACCTACCAGCAGCATAATGAAAAAGGAAATACTAATAATTCCTTTTTTTGGGTGGGCAATCTCAAGGCTTAAACCAATTTCAATTAACAGAAAATTAAAAGTTAAAAGTCTAAAAAAGGTTATTGAAGTTGGAGGAGCAAGAATTAAAGAAGGCTATGCTGTATTGGTTTTCCCAGAGGGAACAAGAAAAAAACCCGAGGATGGTATTGGAAAGTTTGGAAATAGCTGCGGTCTTTTAGCTTCAAATGAAATGGTTCCAATCATACCAATTTGTCATAATTCAGGAAAATATTGGATCAATAGATCTTTTAAGAAAAAAAGTGGGAGTATTGATGTTGTTATTGGCAAGCCCATCTTTGGTTCAGATGCAAAGAAATTAACTAAAGAGGCCCGCTCTTGGATTGAAAAAGAGTATTTTAAAATTAATTAAATATCTAAATTTGATACTGAAAGAGCATTGGTTTCTATAAACTCTCTTCTTGGCTCAACATCATCACCCATTAAGGTTTCAAACATATCGGTTGCTTCTTGAGCGTCTTTAATGTCAACCCTCATCATTCTTCTATTTTCTGGATCCATTGTGGTGTCCCACAGCTGGTCAGGGTTCATCTCTCCTAAACCCTTATACCTTTGCACATCAACTCCTTTAGAGCCAGACTTAGAAAACTCTTTAACAGCATTTTCTTTTTCATCTTCATCTGATGCATAAACAAAAGATTTGCCTTTGCTTATTTTATATAGAGGTGGCATAGCAATGTATACATGGCCTCTTTCTAGAATATCGTAATACTGTTGGTAGAAAAAAGTTAACAGAAGGGTTCTGATATGTGAGCCATCTACATCAGCATCGGTCATAATTATAATTCTGTGATACCTTAGTTTATCTATATCAAAATCTTCTGTTCCAATCCCACATCCAAAAGCTTTAACCATGGTGCCAATCTCAGCAGATGATAATACTTTATCGATTCTTGCTTTTTGCACGTTGAGAATTTTTCCTTTTAAGGGAAGTATGGCTTGATATTTTCTATTTCTTCCCTGTTTGGCCGATCCTCCCGCTGAATCACCCTCCACTAAATATATCTCTGAAAGTGCTGGGTCTTTTTCTTGGCAGTCAGATAGCTTCCCAGGAAGCCCTGCTAATTCAAGCACCCCTTTTCTTCTTGTCATCTCTCTGGCTTTTCTGGCAGCCTCTCTTGCAAGAGCTGCTTCAGAAACTTTGGATAATATTGCCATTGCCTCTTTTGGGTTCTCTAATAAAAATTCATTAAGGCTTTTATTTAAAACTGCGCTAACTATTCCCTCAACCTCAGAAGAAACAAGCTTTTCTTTTGTTTGTGATGAAAATTTGGGATCTGGCACCTTAACTGATATTACTGCAATCAATCCTTCTCTAACATCTTCACCTAATAACTCTATAGGAGAGTTTTTATTTAATTCTTCCTTTTTAACAAAAGCCTTTAAAACTCTAGTTAAGCTTGATCTAAAACCAGATAAATGCGTTCCTCCATCTTTTTGAGGAATGTTATTTGTGTAACATAGGACGTTTTCATTATAGGAATCATTCCACTGCATAGCGATTTCTACAGTTACTCCTTCTTGCCCGCCTTCACATTCTATTGTCTGACATAGAGCTGGTTTTCTTCCCCTTAAGTAGTCTACATAACTAGAAACACCACCTTCGTTCTTAAATTTCTTAGATTTACCTGTTCTTGCATCTGTAACTTCAATGCTGACCCCAGCATTCAGAAAGGATAGCTCCTGAACTCTTTTGTTAACCCTGTCTGCTTCAAAATTAATTGAGGTAAATATTTTGTCAGACGCAGTGAAAGTTATCTCAGTGCCTGTTTCTTTTGACGCCTTAATCTTCTTAAGTTTGGTTTTGGCTAAGCCTTCGCTATATTTTTGTTGATACATACCGCCGTCCCTACAAATAGTTAAGGTAAGCTCTTTAGAGAGAGCGTTTACAACTGAAACGCCAACACCATGAAGGCCGCCTGAGACCTTGTAAGAGTTATCATCAAACTTTCCTCCAGAGTGGAGTGTAGTCATTATAAGCTCGGCTGCAGGGACTCCCTCACCTTTGTGAGTGTCCACCGGGATTCCTCTTCCATTATCTTTTACGGTGATTGATTCATCTTTGTTGATTATGATGTCAATCTTGGAGCAGTGACCTGCCATTGCCTCATCTATACAGTTATCCACTACCTCAAAAATCATATGATGAAGACCAGAGCCATCATCTGTATCTCCAATATACATACCGGGTCTTTTTTTTACAGCTTCGAGGCCTTTTAAAACTTGAATATTTGAGGAATCGTATTTTTTATCTTCTGATTTCTTTTTTGGCATTTTGTTTATTTTAATTGTTCCACGTGGAACTTTTTTAATGATTGTTCATTAATGCTTATTTTACTACCAAATGGGTCAACAATGTTTGAAAAAACAAAACGATTTTCAATATATTTTAATGTGGGTAAAAAGCACTCTAACATTTCTGCATCTAGCTCTGATGACAGATCATCAAGAAGAAGAATTGGGCTTAGATTAAAGGCTCTTCCTAGATATATATTTTGCGAAATTGACCATAAAATTGAGAGTAGTTTTTGTTCACCACGTGAAAAAATATCTTTTATTAGTAAGCCCTTACTTTCAAATGAAATATCTGCTTTATGGGGTCCAGCTGTTGTTATTTTTCTTTTTAAATCAATGCTGCTTGTTTTAACCAGGTTTTCCATGAGCCCTGTGTTATTATCAAAACCGGGTTTAAGATAAATATCTATGTTTGAAAAAATGTCAGCTCTTCTGTTTTCCTGAGCTAAGCCATGGACCATTTCATCATAAATTTTTTTAACTTCTGTTATTAAATTTTCTCTTAAAATATTTAATCTTTCTCCATGCTCTACTAAAAGCGGGTCATATGCTTTTGCTTGGGCCATATCTCCAAGCTTGAGTGCAGAATTTCTTTGTTTTAAAGACCGAAAATATCCAAACCAGTCTTTTGCATAATCAGTAGAAGCAATAAAAAGACCTCTATCTAGCTGTTTTCTTCTATATTCAGGGGCATTGTCGTTATAAAAAAAGGTTTTGCTATCAATGGAAAAAGATGGGAATGCCCTTGCAAGCTCGCTTATGGTCACTTTGGAGTTATTAATTTTAATGTTTATTGGTTTGGTTTGCGCCTTATTTACCTCCAAGATTGAACCAGTGTTATCGTCATAAGCCCTTATATTAAAGGCTTCTGAGCCCTGTCTAATTAGAGATTCAAGGTTGGATGTTCTAAATGATCTTCCTGAGCTAGCAATATATATAGATTCTAAGATTGAGGTCTTGCCACAACCGTTTTTGCCATAAAATAGATTAGATTTAGAGGACAGATCAATAGATAAGGAATCGAAGCACCTAAAGTTTCGAAGGTCTATTTTTGAAAAAGCCACTATCCTAAATAAGGAGTGGCATTACAACATATTTTGGACTATCGCTTCCTGGGGGTGTAAGTAGGCAGCTTTTATCAGATCCAAAGAAATTAATGTGGCATGTATCTGTTTGCATATGTGACATTATTTCTTGAAGGTAAGTAACGTTGAACGCAATATCTAGCTCTTCTCCATTATATGAGGCTGGAAAAAACTCCTCAGCCTCTTCTTGTTCTGGATTGTTGGCCGAAATTCTAACGCCATCACTGGAAGTAATTAATCTAATGCCTTTATATTTTTCGCTAGATAAAACAGAAACCCTGCTTAGTGTTTCTGAAAAATCTTTTACATTTATTTCTAAAACCGAACTCTCGCCCGAAGGAATAACTTGTTGATAATCTGGAAACTTACCATCTATTAATTTACTTTTGAAAATTAAATTTCCAACTGCAAGCTCTAGGGAAGCTGCATTAATTTTTAATTCAGCGTCGCCATCTTCATCTGATAAAAATTTTGCCATTTCATTAATTGATTTTCTTGGGATGATTCCTGAAAAAGAGTTGTCAGATTGTATGGAAAGATTAGCAACAGCTAACCTGTGAGCATCTGTTGTAACAGCTGTTATTTCTCCGCTACTTATTGATAAATACAAGCCATTTAAATAATGCCTCCAGTCCTGATTACCCATAGCGAAGGATGTGTTTTTTATTAATTCTCTTAGGTCTTTTGCTGGAATAACAAGGGGTGAGTCCCCAGAGTCTACATCAAATACAGGAAAGTCTGCACTGGGAAGCGTTGATAGTGAGTACTTACCATTAGTTGTTTTAATATTTAATTTATCACTACTTAGTGATAGGTTTATTTCTTCTCCATCAGGGATCAACCGGCAGAGTTCATTTAGTTTTTTTGCCGAAGTTGTGGTTTTACCAGAGGATTCTATATTTGATAATGGGCCGCTTGTGGTTACCTCTGACTCTAGGTCAGTCGCCGTTAATTTAAATGTGTTTTCATCTACCTCAAACAGGACATTGGCAAGTATTGGAAGAGTTTGTCTTTTCTCAACCACGCCCAAAGTGGTATTAAGAGCTGAAACAATATCCTCTTTTTTAACGGTGATTTCCATTTAATTAGTTAGTGTCCTGTTAAGATTTCTGTAATCCTCTTCAAGTGAAGGAATTTCTTTTCTTAGTTCTTTTATTTTACTACAAGCATGGAGCACTGTTGTATGATCTCTTCCGTTGAATGCTTCTCCAATTTCTGGGAGGCTGTGATTTGTTAATTCTTTTGTCAATGCCATAGCCAACTGTCTTGGCCTGGTTATAGATCTACTTCTTCTTTTTGATAAAAGGTCAGAAAATTTAATGTTGTAATATTCGGCTACTGTTTTTTGAATATTGTCTATGCTTACCATTTTTGCAGAAATAACAAAGAGATCTTTCAATGCTTCTTTTACAAACGGAATGTCTATCTCCTGATCAGCAAATCTTGAATTTGCGACAACTCTTTTTAAAGCTCCCTCTAATTCTCTAATATTTGATCTGATTCTTTGTGCTATATATATTGCGCAATCATTTGGCAATGTAACCCCCATAGAGTTAGCCTTGCTTAATAGCACCGCTGCACGCGTTTCAAGTTCTGGGGGCTCAATTATAACCGGCAAACCCCAGCCAAGCCTTGATTTTAGACGCTCTTCTAGACCATCTATCTCTTTAGGATATTTGTCACAAGTAAGTATCATTTGATGATTTCGGTCTAAAAGGGCGTTAAATGTATGAAAAAACTCCTCTTGAGACTGTTCCTTGCCTGCAAAAAACTGGATATCATCAATCAAAAGTGCATCAGCATTCCTATAAAACTCTTTAAACTCGCTCATAGCGCCTAATTGAAGGGCTTTAACCATATCTGCAACAAATTTTTCAG
>CABXFE010000024.1 GCA_902511425.1 uncultured SAR86 cluster bacterium | reverse complement strand
ATAGCATCGGAAAATTTTTCAAAAGATTATGAACAGGTAGCTAAAATATTCTTGGTTGAAATTCCAGAATTGAATGCTCAAGAGGCGATTCAAGTGTTTCATGAAAAAGAAATTTTTGCATTAATGCCATATAAGAATGCCGCTGAGATAAATCAATTCTCAGTAGTCTGGTCTATGCCAAAAGAGCTTGCTCATGATTTAACATTAGATAATCTTTCGACTCACTTACAAAAGTTTGAAAAAAAACTGTCTTGTAAAATACAAGCAACTAGCGAATTACTCTCATTCCCGCTTTCAGCTCATCACCTTGATGAATACTGTGATCAAGGTGTTTGTGTAATCGCTGATGCAGCTCATTCCATTCATCCTTTAGCAGGCCAAGGTATTAATTTGGGTATTTCGGATGCGATTATCCTTGCTGAAGAAATTGAGCGAACAATCAGTGCAGGCAAAGATATTGGCCAATTAGCTTTTTTAAAGAAATATGAGCTTAGAAGAAAAACGCTAAATGCATCAATGATTAGGGGAGTCGATTTCCTCTTTAACCTTTTCCAACAAGATAATCCCTATCTCAGATTAGGTCGTAACTCTGGTTTAAAGGTGGTAGACAAGCTTGGCTTTTTAAAGAAAAATTTTATTTTGCATGCATCTGGCATTCATAAAATTTAAAAAGGTTATTTTTGATCCCAGTAAGAAACCCCTAATTCTTTCAACAGTTCAACCACTTCATGTATGGGCAAGCCCACAATATTAGAATAACTACCATTTATTTTTTTTATAAACGCAGATCCGTAGCCTTGAATTCCATAACTGCCAGCTTTATCAAACGGCTCCTGGGTTTTGCAATATTCTTTACAATCATTTTCAGTTAACTTTGCAAACTCAACATCTGATGAAACGCTAATAGTGTGAAACTTAGCTTGCTCTTTATTTATTATCCCAACAGTCACAGCAGTTATAACTCTGTGAGTCTTGTCAGAGAGTTTTAGAAGCATGGCAATGGCATCAGATTCTGATTCTGGTTTCCCAAAAATCTTATCTCCTAAGACGACAATGGTATCAGCAGCAAGCACTGGAAAAGAAGGCATTTCCTCAGTTATAACCTTGCGAACACCTTCCTGACATTTCAATACTGATAATGCTCTAACATTTTCTTCAGGAGAATTAGAGCTATCAATGTTTTCATCAACCTCAATATCGATGATTTTATGTTCGACACCAACTTGCTGCAAAAGCTCAGTTCTTCGAGGCGATTTGGAGGCAAGATAGATCATCCATTACAATTTTAACAGGAGAACAATATGACCAATCAAAATAAAAGAGTAATTTTAGTAACAGGAGCTAGCAGGGGAGTAGGCAAAGGTATTGCTGAAGGAATAGCCAGAAAGGGAGATATTATTATTTGTGCCGCCAGAAGCCAAAAAAAAGGTTCAACCGTCCAACAATTTGGCTTTGAGATTCAAAGCAGTCTTGATGAAACAGTTGAAAAAATTAAGGCAAAGGGTGCAAATGGTATTGCCTATCCAATTGATCTAAACAATCAAAAAGAAATTTTAGAACTGTCTGGCTACATCAAAAAAGAGTTCGGTAGGCTAGATCTGCTAATTCATTCTGCTTGCCAGATTCATGATGATCTAGTCCAGCCTAAACCTTATTGGGAAAAATCTGTTGATCTTTGGTCTGTGATGGATGTTGGGCTCAAGTCTAATTATTTACTGTCCCATTCATTGACTCCTTTGATGATTGAAAGCAATGGCAAGTTAATAGTTCAGATTTCTTCTCATGGAGCCATGTGCTATATGCATGGGCCCGTATATGGAGCACAAAAAGCCGGAATAGATAAAATGGCATTTGATATGGCCTATGATCTAAAGTCTCATGAAATTTGTTCATTATCTTTGTGGTCTGGAATAGTAAAAGATGAGAAAACTCAGAAGGTGAGCGAAATGCATGGAGAGCAATATGCTGAGTTTTTGAAGGGCGCTGCCAGTCAAGAATACGCGGGCTTGGTGATTAACAAGCTATATGATGATCCAAAACTTATGACATTGTCAGGAAAAACACTACTGGCTGCAGAAGCTGGAAGCCAATATGGAGTTGAAGATATAGATGGATGCACTCCTAAGAGCGATAGAGAAATACTAGGCGGGCCTAGAGAATTTTCAGAAGCAGTGGTTTATTAGTTAGACTTTTTCGCCGCGAGATCTCATATCTTTGAGGACCTCATCAATGCCTTTTTTATCTATGATGCGCATGCCTTTAGTGGATAGCTTTAAGGTTACAAACCTGTTTTCTGACTCAACCCAAAATTTATGTGTATGGAGGTTAGGAAAGAACTTCCTTTTCACTCGGTTATTCGCATGGGAAACGTGATTACCACTTTGTGGCATCTTCCCTGTTACTTGACATACTTTACTCATAGAAACGCGATTTTATAGGACATAGAGAGTCTTAGCAAGATAGAATTAACAAGAATGAAAAATTTATTTTTACTTAGGCATGCCAAATCTAGTTGGGATAATGCAGCACTTGGAGATTTTGACCGTCCATTATCTAAAAGAGGAATATCCAATGCAATTCAATTGTCTGAATACATACAAAAACATAGCATTTCATTTGATCTTGTTTTATCTAGTCCAAGCGAAAGAACACAATCAACCCTTGATCTTGTATTGAGCTCTCTTGATCCTATTCCAACAAGCAATTTAAAAAAATGCATTTATCATGCATCAGCATCTAGCCTCACCCAGTTAATTACAGAGCAAGATGATGAGATAAACAATTTACTAATCATAGGACATAATCCTGGGCTGCATATTCTTACAGAAACATTAACCAATGAATCCATTGTGAAATTCCCAACCTGTGCTTTTGCAAAAATTACTAATTTTAATCATTGGAAAGATGTAGATGCTGGTATATTAACTCTCGAATCCGTAATTACTCCCAAGGAGCTCAATCATGATTGATTTGAAAGTAAAAATTCTAAATCCACTCATTGGTGATTCCATTCCATTGCCAGAATACTCTACGGAAGGTTCAGCGGGATTAGATTTAAGAGCATGCGTTGAGGAAAGTTTTAAGCTAAAACCTCAAGAGTGCAAATTAATCCCTTTAGGTTTTTCTATTTATATAGAAGACCCATCGCTGTCTGCTTTGGTAATCCCAAGATCTGGTCTTGGCTCGAAACATGGAATTGTTATGGGGAACTTAGTGGGATTAATTGATTCTGATTATCAGGGCGAGCTTAAGGTGCCACTATGGAATAGATCATCTGAAGATTTTTTAGTAAGCAGTGGCGATAGAATCGCTCAGATGATTCTTGTACCCATAAAGCAGGCTAAATTAAGAGTGGTAGAAGATTTCTCTGAAACAGAGAGAGGAAATAAAGGATTTGGTAGTTCGGGGGTTGAGTAAGAGCTTATTTATCTTCTTCGCTTTCACCATCTGATTCAACAGTAGTTTCTGCTTCAGCATTGTCTTCAGAAGTCTCTTCTTCAGCAGCTTCTTCAACTGCCTCTTCAACTTCAGCTACCTCAGCAGCAGTTTCTTCGACAACCTCTTCGACGGGAGTCTCCAAGACTTCTTCTGCCACTTCTTCAACAGCAGTTTCCTCAACCTTAGCTTCAGCTTTTTTAGCTGCAGGCTTTGAGGTCCCTGATGCACCAAAACGATCTTGGAATTTCTTAACTCTTCCGCCAGAATCAAGCATCTTTTGCTTTCCGGTATAGAATGGATGACATTTAGCACAAACGTCCAATGACAAATTATCTTTCAATGTACTCATTACAGGTAGCACGTTACCACAGCTACACGTTGTAGTTATTTCTTGATAATTGGGATGTATGTCTGTTTTCATAATAAAATCAAATTTGGATGAGCACTATACCAAATACAGTTACGTTTACAAACACATATGAGTAAATTTTTTTACAATGTAGCTATAGCTGTCCCGCTTAGACAAGCCTTTACCTATCACTCAAATCAGCAGATTATTCCTGGCACTAGGGTGGCTGTTAAATTTGGCAGAATCAATAAGCTGGGTATAGTGACAGAGGTCATTAGTGAGACCGACATTAAGACCAAATCCATTCATATGGTGTTAGACGATTTGCCAATCTTTTCTAAAACTGAGCTTAAAATTTTTAAATGGGCGTCTGATTATTATTTGCATCCAATAGGAGAAGTAATTAACTCCTTTTTGCCAACAAACTTCAGACAAACAAAGAATATTTTTGAGGCTGAAACGATAGAGGGTAATAAAGAAATTATAGAACAGAACTCAGAGTTTCAAACAACTCTCAATTCTGAACAGATTAAAGCAGTAAAGTTTTTGAATGAACTAATAGGATTCATGCCAACCCTTTTACATGGAGTAACAGGCTCCGGCAAGACAGAAGTTTACATAAGATGCATTTATGAACAATTATTAAACAATAAATCAGTTTTGGTTCTAGCACCTGAAATTGCTTTAACGCCTCAACTGGAAAGCAGGGTAAGAAATCAGTTTGGAGATTTGGTTGGAATCTATCATTCTAAAATGACAACATCCGCACGTTACAAGGCCTGGAAAAAGTTTCGAAGTGGTGAGCTTAAAGTCATTATTGGCACTAGATCTGCCGTAATGATGCCTGCACCAAAACTTGGACTTATCATCGTTGATGAGGAGCATGACGCATCATACAAACAACAAGAAGGCTTTAAATTTTCTGCAAGAGACATTGCAATCAAGAGAGCGCAGATAATCAAAATCCCAATTATTCTAGGTTCGGCAACACCATCTCTAAGAACACTTAAGCTGGTTGAAGAAAAGAAATTTCAAACTGTTAGCTTAACTAAAAGAGTTACCCAAAAAAGCCCACCAAAATTCTCTATCCTTGATATTAATGAGGTGAAGTTAGTAAGCGGCTTAGCTCCTCAGGCAATAGAAGCCATTAGTCAAACCTTAACGCAAAAAAAACAAGCCATGATATTCATCAATCGACGAGGCTTTGCACCTCAATTTATATGTTCTTATTGTGACTGGAAAGCTATGTGTAACAGTTGTGATTCAAGCTTGGTATTTCATCATCAAGCCGCTCGACTGATTTGTCATCGCTGTGATTCAGCTTTTGGGGTTCCCACTCATTGTCCAAGCTGCTCCAAAGCGCAACTATCTTTTCTTGGTACAGGCACAGAACAACTTGAGGAAACATTAAAAGAACTTTTTCCCAAGACTGCAATTCATCGAATGGACCGAGACTCAACAATAAAATCCGGTTCCTTGGAAACAATTCTCTCAGAAATAAATAATTCAGATACGGGCATTTTGATAGGCACTCAAATGTTAATCAAAGGGCATGATTTTCCAAATTTAGAGTTAGTTGTAACCGTGGATGTTGATCAAGGCATCACAAGCTTAAATTCATCTGCAGTTGAGGAAATGGGACAGCAACTCATTCAGGTCGCTGGAAGAGCAGGACGCTCAGATGGTAACGCAACAGTCTTGGTTCAATCAAGGTATGTGAATGATCAAAATTTATTACAACTAAAGAACGGGAATTATTTAAACTTTGCCAAATCTTTGATGGAGCAACGCCGAGTAACAAATCAACCTCCATATACTTTTGAAGCCACTATTAAAGCCTCATCTCCTAAAGCTCAAACTAATATAGAAATGTTAACTTATGCAAAGCAATTTATAGACTCTAGCAAGTGCGTGCTTATTGGTCCCATTCCAGCAATGCAATCTAAGGTTAGGGGCTCTTATCATCATCACTTACTTATTCAGACCAAAACAAGAACCGGCCTAAACAAACTTTTAGTTCATTTATCAGATTTTCTTTCCAAAGATAAAAATAATATCTCCAACAAGGTTCGCTGGAGTATAAATGTTGATCCGCTTGAGTTTTAGATATTGAAAGTTTGACCCACCAATTCTTCCGATAGGGCCCAAAGCTTATGTGCTTCTTCAAGATTCTTTGAATAAGTAGAGGATTTGTGTATTTTTGAATCAACAAAGTATTCGCCCGTAACCCCATCATCCTGCTTGGTTGCAAGATAGATTATGCTTTCAGCTCCCTTTAATGGCGATCTAAAGAATGGTCTTAGAATTAATCTTAGAGGTTTGCTATACCAGGCTTTATTTTGACTGCCGAGTGAAGTATTTACGCCCCCTGGGTGAATAGCATTAACTGAAATATTCTCAGTAGACAGTTTGATTGATAGGTATCTTGTAAAAAGTAAGTTTGCAAGTTTTGATTGCCCGTAAGGCTTTAAACCTTGCCCGAAATTATTTTTAAAATTTATATCTTCCCATTGCATTTCTTTTACAAACGAATGAGCAGCAGATGAGACGTTTACAATCCTTGTCTCATTTGCACCTTTTAGTTTATGGAGAAGCAGATTGGTAAAAAGAAAATATCCAAGGTGATTTACTGCAAATGTATTTTCAATGCCGTTACTAGTTTCGTGATATGAAGTATTTACAACACCGGCATTGTTGATTAGCACATCGATATCCCCACATAAACCATTAACCTCATCTGCACATTTTTTGATGGAATCTTGATTTGAAAAATCACAATACACTGAATGAACTAGAGTATCTGGTGATAGGGCTTTAATTTCAGCATGAAGCTCATCTGCAAGATCTTGATTTCGATAAGTAAACAATAGCTTTGGATTTTCTTTCGACAGCTCAATGGCTGCAGCTTTGCCAATACCATTTGTTGCTCCCGAAATAACAACTGTTTTATTCTTAAGATTCCACATTAGATAGCTATTTGAATTACTTGACCAGGATAAATACTTTTATTTTTTAAATTATTCCAATTGATTATCTCATCAATGGTAACACCAAAACGAATAGCAATCTCTGAGATCACATCTCCTTTTTGGATTTCATACTGAACAAACTTTGGTAAGGCTGCCATGAACGTATTTGGCTTTGGTTTAATTTTAAAATAGTTGTGAATTCCTAAAAAAATGCTCCTGGCAATCATTCTTCTTCCTGCTTTTCCCTCCAATCTTTTTGCATCATCAGGATTGGTAATAAACCCAGATTCAATTAGGACTGATGGAATATCGATTGATTTTAAGACTCGAAAATCTGCAAACTCTACGTTTGGTTTATGCATTTTTGTATAGGGATCAGTTTTCAATTGTTCGAGTATTTTTTCCGCTAAGATTACGCTGTTATCTATTTTGGCTTCGTAAGCTATTTGATAAAGGGTTCTGGCTGCATCTTCATCAAAATCTCTAACATCTAGCTTGCCAATTTTTGATTTTATTTCCGGACTAGTAGTTAGTTTATTTTTTGAAAGAGTAGCAGCTGTAATTGAGGAAGCTTCTTCTGACCATACATAAACAGATGCCCCTTTGACTGATGATAGTCTGAAGCCATCAGCATGAATAGAGACAAATAAATCAGCGCCAAGCTTTCTAGCATTTTGATACCTATCGTCTAGCCCCACATATCGATCATCAGATCTTATCATTACAGGTTTATATCCATACGTATTTTTTAGAGTTCGCTCTAACTCCCTAGCAATTAAAAGCGTCACATCTTTTTCTAGTATGTTTTTGCCAACCGAACCTGGATCTCTGCCTCCATGACCTGCATCGATCGCAACAATAATATCTCTTAAGTTTGAAGAGATTTTTTTATCTCTTTTAATCTCTAGAATTAAATCTACACGGTCTTTGTATTTGACTTGCCAGGGTTTTTTCCAATACACAGATCCTTTCAGATCAATCACAATTCTAACAGCACTCCCTACTTCACTAGCCCTGATTAGTTTAATAGGAGTGAACGATTCAGATTTTAATGACCCATTTAGCGAAGTATTTTTTAAATCAATCACTATTCTTGATGGATCATCTAGCGCATATGAATTAATTAAAGAAACCTTATCGAGATTAAATACTATCTTTAAGTTACCGGATTCAAGCTCAGAAACATTATTAAAAGATACTTGGTTAGATGCTTCTATTGGAAGGGCGAAAATGCACAAAATTCCAAGCAGAAATTTTAATTTATTTATTCTCATAGTAAGTTCTAATACTGGACTCAATATTGCTGTCCTTACATTTTAATGTGGCATGTCTTGCCTCGTTTTCATGATCCAAGTTGATTATAACGTCGACATTTCTATCTGTCTGAAGATTTTCTGGCCATTCAATAAAAATAATTTTTTGCATGGCAATCGTCCTATCAAGATTCAAGACCTCCTCATCTTCAATAGAATTTATTCTATAAAGATCAACATGCAATAACAGCCTTCCATCTATTTCATACTCTTCACATAAAGTATATGAAGGACTCGTCACCACATCAGTCCAATTTAAGTACTGGAGAATTCCCCTTACTAAGGTTGTTTTACCAGCGCCCAAATTACCGTTTAAGTGAACTTCAAAATTCTTCAAATCAAGATTTTTGATAGCGTTTCCAATTGCTGAGCCCAAAAGCAATGTCATGGATTCATTCTTTAATTTTAGTTTTAGCATTAAAGTTTAGTTTAGAAATTTTCTTAAATATGGAATAAGTTCACTAGCAGCTAGTCCAATTTTACCCACATTATTAGCAAACTCTTCGCCAGCTAAAGCATGGATTACAACACCAGTTTTGGTTGCTTCAAATGGAGCTAGCCCCTGAGCAATTAGTGATCCGATAACTCCAGAGAGAATATCGCCAGAGCCTGCAACAGCCAATTCTGGACCGCCAGATGAACAAAGATAAATATCATTTTCATTGCAAATAATTGTCCCGCTACCCTTAAGGACAATAATGCAGCCATATTTTTCTTGCAGTGCTTTTGCTGACTCTATTCTATTTTTTTGTATCTCTTTTGTTGTAACTTTTAGCATTTCAGCTGCCTCACCTGGATGTGGAGTGAGCACCATGTTGCTGTGAAGATTTATTTTAGAAAAAGCCTTCAGGGACAGTAATCTTAGAGCTCCTGCATCTAAAAGGGCGGGAGTACCTTTATCAGCAATCGTGAAAAGCAGTTTGTATAGTATCTGTTCTGACCAGTGGTTAAGAAACATTCCTGGTCCTGCAACCACTGCATCAGGCCACTCTAAATTAGCTTCTATGTCTTGAGCATTATCAGCGCCAGATGTCATGATTTCAGGATTTCTGGAAAGGCTTGCAGTAACATGAGATTTTCTTGTTAGAAGTTTTACTAGTCCAGCCCCAGTTTTTAGTCCAGATTCTGAGGACATAATGGCAGCGCCCCCATAACCCTCATCCCCAGCAATTATCAAAAGCCTGCCATGATCTCCCTTATGAGAATTTTCTCTTCTTTTGGGCAAATGTCTTTTTATGTCTTCATAAGAGAGCTCTTTCACTGTTGGGCTGACATTTTTATTCATACTAAATCCGAGATCCCTTAATATTAGATCGCCACAATAATTCTTACCTTCATTGATTCGCTGCCCCAGCTTATAACCAATAAAAGTAATGGTTTTATCTGCATTAAAACATGCTTGAGATATTTCTCCACTATTGCAATCAAGTCCAGTTGGAACATCTATGGCGACCTTAGATTCAAATCTATTGCAGCTAGATAAAATTTTTTCTAACTCACTTCCTAAATTTATTCTTCCACCTATTCCAAATATTGCATCTACTATAACGGTTTTACTAGAAATATCTTTAAGTGTTTTTGCATGAATGAAGTCTGAATCTTTTGCTGCTTCAAATGCATGCTCGCATAGTGGAGATTTCTTTGCATGGCTTAGTACATCGATAAATGTGACAGATTTTTTTAGCTCACTTAGACCCATGCCTATGAAATATCCATCTCCACCATTATTGCCGGGTCCACATAGAATTAAGAACTCCGAGGTTGAAAACTCTTTATTTAATATCTCAACAGATTGCTTGGCAGCTTTCATCATTGCTTGCAGATCATCACCCTCTTTAATAAATAAATTTTCTTCGAAAGCTCTGACTTGCTCCGCAGTGTAAATACTATTCACTAAAAGATAGGCTACCTTCTGCTAATCTGTCTGAATGATACGACCCAATCCATAAGGATTCATCATGTGGCAAACCAACAGTTCCGACTCCCATATTTTTGCTTTCAAATTTATAGGACTCAATTAATGAAAGATCTGAGAGAGATAGTTTGTTCACGGAAAAAGGAAGCGTGCAATTTACTGATTCTGCACATCCTAAAGATTGCCAAACTGAATGATCGTGATTAGTAACCCAGGCAAAGCCATCTTTAATAACTACATTGTCCGGTGAATTATGCTCATAGACTCCTAGAATCTGTTTTGAAATTAAGTTAAACAGAATGCTTTTATCTCCAAGGTTATAATTTACAACCAAGTTATTACTCTTTTGATCTAATGCGAGGCCATTTGGGAAAGAACCAGCTGTGTAATTTAGTTCCTCAAATTTTTCATCCTTGGTCCATTTCACAACCATGCCTGTATCTGACTTTGCAAATACGTTCCACAAGGCGCGCATCATTGAAAAGTCAGATTCAAACATATGAGACGCATAGAAGTTTCCAGATCTATCCAACGAAACATCATTAAAATAATATAGGCCATCAACGTCAATACAGCCTTTCCACTCAAGTGCCCAACCATCTTCTTTAATCAGTTCAAACATCTCAATGCTTTCACCGGGATAATGACTAACAACGGCAAGTTGCTGTTTTCCATCCTTTCTTTCTACTAAATCAATACCATGAGGGCCAAAGGGAATGCTTGGATCTCGTGAGCAGTCATCTGAACCCCATTCATTTACCCCATAAGTGATCTTTGCTTCAGTTCTTTTTTTATCTCTAATATTAAAAAAACTTAATTTGCCAGAAGTCATTTCAACAAGTGGTGCCATTCCCCCAAATTCAGCTACAATTAAAAAATTTCCATCCGGAGTAAGAGCTAAGTCTTCAGGATTTATAAAATCACAATAGACTTTTAGCTCCTCATTGTTTTTACATCCATCCAAAGGCCCAAGACTTTCATTATTTCCAAGCCATACAAATGCAATCATGCCAAATGCAAGCAACCCCAAAACAACCATCAAAGCTCTTTTCATTTTTTACCCCACTCTTGTAAATAGTTATTTATTAGAGAAACAAGCTCCAGAGGAGAATCAAGTGGGACATGGTGAGCAGCACCTTCAATTACTTCAACGTCCATAGAGTCCTTAAAAGCTTCTCTTATATATTTCATAATCTTTGATTCTAATAATAGGCTTTTCCCACCAGCAATAAAAAGTGCTGGACACTTAAATTGAAATTCATAATTGTGAAGGCGTCTAAGAGTGGCAAATAGTTTATCGTCAAATCGCCATCTCCAACCTTCTTTAACATTGTAGATTGAGTTCTCTGCAATATATCTAAGATACCAGCTATTATCACATTCTTGTGGAGGCATCAGTCTAAATCTTTCTAAGATTGAAACCTTATCTGGATAATATTTTATTTTTCGAAGCGGGCCAGTACTTTGATGTTTGTCATAGTCATATGTTGGCGGACGAATTGGAGAATCAATCATTACCACTCCATGAAATAGATCTGGAAATTCACTGGCCATAAACCCAGCAACATGACCACCAAGGGAGTGTCCCACTAGATAAATTTTCTGCCCATTATTAATAATATTCTCTTGATACATCATTGCAACCAAAGCTTCACTAAAGCCTTCAAAATTATATTCCTGCCTGTGATCAGACTCTCCCATCCCAGGGAGATCTGGAGCGATAATAGAAAAATCTTTATTAATTAGAGGTGCAATTGGATCCCACCATTTCTTATGGGCACCTGTGCCATGAATAAGAATAATAATATCTTGAGCTTTATCTCTATCCCATACTTGATAGGCAAGGTTGCCGAGTTGATGCTGGAGATTTTCTTTTCTAGGATTTTGAGATATAGCTGAATGAAACCATTCTGGGGCGTCTTTTGTATCAGTTGCTAGCGAGTCTGTTATTTCCATTAAGTTGTATTCTAAAGGATAATAAAAATCCATACTATTGAAATAAATTATGACAACACCCATTAAACCAGCGGCAACAGTGATTTTAATGCGTGAGTTAAAAGAGGGCGATTTTGAAATATTCATGGTTAAGAGAAGCAATCGATCTGCTTTTGGGAGCTTGTATGTTTTTCCGGGAGGCAAATTAGACCCAGAAGATTCTGAAAATGATTTATATCAATACTGTGAGGGGATGAGTGACGCAGAGGCCTCTAAACAAATTGGAATTGAAAATAATGGCCTGTCTTTTTGGATAGCTTGTATAAGAGAGTGTTTTGAGGAAGCGGGAGTATTGCTTGCTAATCCAGAAAACTTGATTATGCAGGATGCAGAAAAGTTAGATAAGTTGAGGACAGAGCTTAACAATAAAGCAATTACCTTTAAAGATATATGTGTCTCTGAATCTTTGAGACTTAGGGTTAAAAATATTGTGCCTTGCGCACACTGGATTACCCCTGCGATCGAACCTAAGAGATTTGATACTAGATTCTTTCTTGCCAAGGTCAATTCTGAGCAATTAGCCACGCATGATGGTTTTGAATTAACGGAGAGCTTTTGGATCAAGCCCATGGACGCTTTAAAAAAATTTCAAAATGGAGAAATGAACATGATCCTTCCAACTATAAAAAATATTGAAAAACTAGCAGAATTTTCATCAAGCACAGAAGCTTTTAATTATTTTAATGACTTGGGAAATAATGCAATTCCCGCAATACTTCCAAAATTTATTAAAAGAGATGGTCAATGGATTGGCTTTCTTCCAGGAGAGGAGGGTTATGAAAATGTCTAGAGCATTTATAGAAAGGGTAACTGCTTCTAATGGAAGCGTATTTACGGGTCCAGGAACAAATAGTTACCTTATCGGCAAGGATGACATTACTCTTGTAGACCCAGGTCCAAAAATTGATGCTCATATCGAAAACTTAATTAACCTTGGTGAAGGCAAGATTAAGCGAATTTTAGTTACTCATACTCATCGTGATCACTCTCCAGCCGCTAAAGTTTTAGGAGAAATGCTTGATGTCCCCCTGATGGGCAGATTGCTTAAAAAAGATGATTCCCTGCAAGACAGAACTTTTAAACCAGATTGTATTTTAAAGCATGGGGATTTAATCAAAACAGATGAATACACCATAGAGACTGTTCATACTCCAGGGCATGCATCAAATCATCTATGTTATTTAATTAAAGAGGAAAAGGTGATGCTTACTGGAGATCATATTATGAATGGATCAACGGTTGTTATTGCACATCCAGATGGTTCTATGAAAGATTACCTACAATCCCTGGAGTTGCTACGAAATTATGATTTTAACAAAATAGGCCCTGGTCATGGTGATTTTCTAGGAGATCCAATGATGGTGGTTGACTGGATTATCAACCATAGGCTAGAAAGAGAAAAAAAAGTTTTATCTAAGTTAAAAATATCCTCAGCTATAACCTCAAAGGATTTAGTGGAAAGTGTTTATGATGATGTTGATCCAAAACTTCATCCTATTGCAATCTGGAGCTTGGAAGCACATTTATATAAGCTTCTCGAAGAAGAAATAGTTGAATTCGAATCAACTCAGAAAATTTGGTCTTTTAAATAAATAGATGTTCGCTTTTTTCTTAGGCTGCTTATATTTAATCACAGCTTTAATAAACCTATGGTTAATTAAAGAAAAATTTAATATTTTTGGCTTTATTTTAAATCCTCGTAATAGAAATTTCCTGCTTCTTTTTGAAGCGCCTTTTTTAGTTGTAAGTTTTGCGGCAATCGTTGAAGAAAAACATTGGTTTCTTTTTTTGATATTCTTTTTGCATGCAATCAACTCGATGATTCTTTTAATCATGCCTCAGTTTTTTTATCAGTCGAAAGAGGATATGCAATTCATAGACGAGGAGTCTTTGAATAATTATCTGGTAATTATAACTTCAGCGACTGGAGTAGGATGTCTATTAATTAGTTATTTATAAACTTATTTTATTTTTAATTAAATCATCAACCACGCCTGGATCAGCTAAAGTTGATGTATCCCCAAGATTGTCAAACTCACCGCCAGCAACTTTTCTTAGAATTCTTCTCATAATTTTTCCAGATCTTGTTTTTGGAAGACCTGGAGCCCATTGAATCAGATCAGGTTTTGCAATAGGGCTAATTTCTTGAGCAACAAAATTTTGCAACTCTGCAATTAAACCTTCATTTTCTTCCTCCCCCACCATTAGTGTTACGTATGCATATATACCTTGACCTTTGATGGGATGCTCAAAACCCACAATTGCTGCTTCAGCAACTTTTTCATGCAGTACTAAAGCACTTTCAATTTCAGCGGTACCAAGTCTGTGCCCAGATACATTCAATACATCATCAACTCTGCCGGTAATCCAAAAGTATCCATCTTCATCTCTTTTGGCCCCATCACCAGTAAAGTAAGCATTCTCATAAGTTGAAAAATATGTATCAATCATTCTTTGATGATCTCCATAAACGCTTCTTATTTGGCTTGGCCATGATTGAGTGATAATCAAATTACCAGATTGCTCTCCCTCTAAGATCAAGCCATTCTCATCTACAAGCTCAGGCTTGACTCCAAAAAACGGCAAAGTTGCTGAGCCTGGTTTTACTGGAGTTATGCCCGCAATAGGAGAGATTAAGACCGATCCTGTTTCTGTTTGCCACCAGGTATCAATGATATGACAAGCCTCATTACCAACCACTTTGAAATACCATTCCCATGCTTCAGGATTGATTGGCTCTCCAACGGTTCCAAGCAAACGAAGGCTTTTTCTGCTTGTTTCTAGGACGTGTTGATCTCCTTGAGCCATTAAAGCTCTGAGGGCTGTTGGTGCTGTATAAAAAATAGAAATTTGATGCTTATCACAAATTTCCCAGAATCTAGAGGGAGTAGGGTATGTTGGCACTCCTTCAAACATCAAACTCGTCGCTCCATTAGACAAGGGGCCATAGAGTATATAAGTGTGGCCTGTAATCCACCCTAAGTCTGCAGTACACCAATATTTATCACTAGACTCATACCCAAAAAGGTATTTAAAGCTTAGGTGGGCCCCTAGCAGATATCCTGCGGTAGTGTGCATTACACCTTTTGGCTTTCCTGTCGACCCTGATGTATACAAGATGAATAATGGGTCCTCTGAATCCATTGGTTCACACGGACAATCACTTGATGCAGCAGCAAACATTTCCTCATAATTTCTATCTCTATCAGTCACCCAATTAATCGACCCATTTGTTCGCTTGATGACCAAGCAATGAGCCACTTCTGGGCACTCCAACAATGCACTATCAACGTTATCTTTAAGAGGAATTTTCTTTCCACCTCTTATGGCTTCATCTGCTGTTATAACTATGCTGCAGTCTGCATCTAAGATTCTGTCCTTGAGAGATTCCGGAGAAAAGCCACCAAATACAACAGAGTGGATTGCACCAATTCTTGCGCATGCCAACATTGCAAAAGCTGCCTCTGGAATCATCGGCATATATATACAGATTCTTGATCCTTTTGAGGCTCCTAAATCTTTTAAAATATTTCCAAACTTGCTGACATTTTCGTGCAAGTTTGCATAACTAATTTCTTTAGATTCGTCGGGATTATCTCCTTCCCAGATAATCGCAGTCTTGCTTGCATACATCGATAAATGTCTATCAATGCAGTTGTAGGCAATATTAATCTTTCCACCTTCAAACCACTTTGAATCAGCAAACTTGTTATTATGAACGCTTGTAAAAGGCTTCATCCAATCTAAATTTTCTTCAGCTTGCGCACCAAAGAATACCTGAGGATCATCAATAGATTGATGATACATAGACTTATATTCATCTAAATCTTTTATAAATGGGTTACCAAGATTTTTTGGAGGAAGATATTTTTTGTCTGACATTGAATTTCAGATTTTTTAAAGTTTTATAGAATAGATGGCTGGGGATTTATAAAATTTTTACCTCTCGGATCAGACATAATTTTATTAATGAGCATATCGTAGTCAGAGCCGCCTCCTTCAAGATCAATATCAGCTGCATTAATAATGAGCAAAGGAGCATTCTCAAAGTATAAAAAGAATTTTGAGTAAGCATCATTCAATCTTTCTAAATAATCCACAGTTAAAAATTTTTCATCAGGATTACCACGTTTATTGATTCTCTCTAATAAAATTTCCACAGGAGCTTGAAGATAAATTACTAAATCAGGCGAAGGTGCGTCCAAAGTTAAATGTTCATACACTTTGTCATATAAACCCATTTCCTCCTCAGATAAAGTTACTTCTGCAAACAATCTATCTTTTTGAATTAAAAAATCTGCAACTCGGACAGGCTCAAACAGCGATCTTTGTTTTAAGTCTTCAATTTGTTGCATGCGTTGAAACAAAAAGAATAATTGGGTTGCCAGTGCTGATTGTTTTGGATTTCTATAAAAGCTTTTAAGAAAAGGGTTTTCTGCTGGCTGCTCTAAAAAAACATCATAATTAAATGTCTCTGCAATCTTATGAGCAAGTGTGGTCTTTCCAACGCCAATTGGCCCTTCAATTGCAATGTATTTTGGAAGCGGAGCTTCCTGTAAAGCTGGTTCCATAAGGTTTATATTCTGTTTGTTAAAGGTTAGCTTAACTCTTCCAAGAAACCAAATTTTTTCTCAACTGGACCATTTCTTGATTCTCTTAATGATTTAAGTAATTCAATCTTTCCTGACCGATTAATCCTTTGAAATTGAGTCCACCACTCACCTATACCTTTAGTGTCATTGGCTGCTTCTTCCCTTAAAAGCAAGAAATCATAAGCAGCTCTGAATCGAGGATGATTTAAAATTTTGTAGGGCTGATGGCCCAAACGTGTCTCAAGTTTTAATTGCAGAGACCAAATATCTTTAATATATCCATGAAATTTTCTTGGTACAGCAGTCAGTGTTTGCTGTTCTCTAATGATTCTGTCCATGCTTCTGAAAAATTTTCTTAAATTTAAAATTCCTTTTTCCTTTGATGCATCGACTAATCTTGGCCAAAGTAGCGCAGCAATTAGGAATCCTGGAGTAATAGATTTAGATGCCTTTAATCTATTGTCAGTATTTATGAGTGCAGCATGCTGAAACCTTAAGCCAAATGTATCTTCAGCGTAATCATTTGAATTAACTAAGTATTTTAAAATTCCAAAAGAGTCTAGTTTATTAAAATTATCAAGGGCATTTTTTGTAAGAAAAATCTTACAAAATTCATCAAACATTCTTGCATTAGAAATATTTCCAAGTAGATAGCCTTTTTGATAGATAGCTTCTTTTACATCATTAGAAATTTTAAAGTTTAGTTTTGAGCTAAATCTAATTGCGCGCAAACTTCTGACAGGATCTTCTTCAAATCTAACTAGCGGATCACCAATTGAAACAAGAATTTTCTTTTGTATATGAGTAAGACCATTGTGAAAATCTCGTAAGTGATTTTCTATAGGATCAAAATATAGGGCATTAATAGAAAAGTCTCTTCTTACGCAGTCTTCCTCTAAAGTTCCCCAAACATTGTCTCTAAGAATTTTTCCTTCAGAATCTTTGACTACTTCAGAGATATTACTTTGTTTAGAGGCATTTGATCTAAAGGTAGAGACTTCAATCAATTCATTTCTGCTAAAAACATGAACCAAACGAAATCTTTTGCCAATAATTCTAGATGATCTAAATAACTTTCTGACTTCTTCAGGAGTGGCGTCTGTTGAAACATCAAAATCTTTTGCCTTAATCCCAACTAGTGAATCACGCACACACCCGCCGACAAGATAGCCCTGGAAACCTGATTGCTTGAGTTTTTTAACAATCTCAATTGCAAATGGGCTAAATTTATCTTCCTTGAGGATTTTGGGAGTTTTAACTTTTGATGCTTTATTTTTTTTGTTCAAAAGCTTAAAAGAACATTTTTTTGGCTAGGTTGTTATCCACCAAGTTGTTTTTCTTTAATTTCATCAAGTGTTTTACAGTCAATGCAATGTGTGGCAGTAGGACGAGCTTCAAGTCTTTTTACTCCTATTTCTATTCCACAAGCATAACAGTAACCATAGTCATCTTGCTTAATTTGTTCTAAGGAACCTGCAATTTTATTAATTAGCTTTCTTTCTCTATCTCTTGTTCTAAGCTCGAAGGCAAATTCCTCTTCTTGTGATGCCCTGTCAATTGGATCTGCGTAAGATTCACCTTTATTTTTTAGATGATCAAAAGTTTTTTGCATTTCTTCTCGCAAGTGCTCGCGCCACTCGATTAAAACAGCATTAAAGTGCTTTTTCATTGCAGCACTCATATATTTTTCACCTTTTTTACCTTTATAT
>CABXFE010000023.1 GCA_902511425.1 uncultured SAR86 cluster bacterium | reverse complement strand
TTCAGGAGCAGACCCTATATCTAGTACTAAACTATTTTTTTTTAGAATTTTAGTTTTGGTTAAAATCTCTTCTAATTTGAATACTGCACGAGACCTAAGACCAAGCTTTTTAGCTTTTAATGCCCACGAATCAGCATGCATATAATTTAAAGATGCTGCACTTTTTCAATCTCAAGATCAATGCTGCCAGAGGGTGTAGATATTGAAACTTCATCTCCAACATTTTTTCCCATTAAGCCTTGAGCAATTGGTGTCTGAATAGATATCAAGCCTGCTTCAGGATCAGATTCTAAATTACCAACAATTTTGTAAGTAATAGACTTATCATTGGTTAGGTCATATAAATCTATTGTTGCCCCAAAAACAACTCTACCCGTTTCAGGAATATCTTTTACATCTATAACTTGAGCATTAGCAAGGGCATGCTCTATTTCTTGAATTTTTGCCTCAATAAAACCTTGTTGCTCTTTTGCGGCATGATACTCAGCATTCTCTTTAAGATCGCCATGAGCTCGAGCTTCTGCAATAGCTTGAGATATCTCAGGTCTATCTTTTGTCTTTAATTGACGCAGCTTTTCAGCGAGCTCTTTCTCGCCTGCTTTTGTAATGGGGAGTTTGTCCATACAGTCATTATATCAAATGTAAGAAGTTAATTGATTTCCTGCAAAGAATTATAAATCCAGTTATCAGAATTAGTGCTCATAGCCTCCAAAAGAGCAAATGCACCAAAAATTGTTGTAACACAAAATAATTTATTTTGTAATGCTGTTCTTCTAATAGATGCAGAGTCCTCAATTGACTGACGACCCTCAGTGGTATTTATCAATAAATTTATCCTGTTATTTAAAAGTTCATCAACAATATGAGGTCTTCCTTCTGTTACTTTATTGATGATTTGAGCATCATACCCAAGTGCTTTTATCGAATGAGCTGTTCCTTTTGTTGCAATTAATGAAAACCCATGCTCAACAAGCATAGGAATCAAGTTGGGTAAATATTTTTTATCAGACTCCTTAACACTTATGAATGCTAAGCCAGATTCAGGAAAAACTTTATTTGCTGCCCTTTGAGCCTTTGCATACGCTTCCCCAAAACTTGAGCCAATACCCATAACTTCACCAGTAGATTTCATTTCTGGGCCAAGAATAGGATCAACGGCAGGAAATTTATCAAAAGGTAAAACTGCTTCTTTTACAAAAAAGTAGTTCATGGGTAGCTCGTTAGAAAAACCTATATCTTTTAATGTTTTGCCAACCATGGTTTTTGTCGCAGACTTAACCAATGATTTTCCGATGCACTTTGAAATAAATGGAACTGTCCTTGAGGCCCTTGGATTAACTTCGATAATAAAAACATCCTCATCTTGAACGGCGAATTGGATATTCATTAATCCAACAACATTTAATTCTTTTGCAATTTTCTTTGCTTGGCTTTCAATTTTTTTAATCACATTTTTAGATAAACTGTATGGCGGCAATGAACATGCGGAGTCACCGGAATGGATTCCAGCTTGTTCAATATGTTGCAAAATGCCTCCTATCTCAATATCGCTGCCATCAGAAATAACGTCTACATCAACTTCAATTGCATCAGTTAAATATCCATCGAGCAATATAGGTTTTTGGTCTGAGACCTCCACAGCCTCCTTTAAATACTTTTCAAGCTCAACTTGTGTGTGAACAAGCTCCATTGCTCTTCCACCAAGCACATATGAGGGCCTAACAACTATCGGGAATCCAATTTCCTCAGACATCTTCAGGGCCTCTCCAAGATTCTTAACTGTACTATTGGGGGGTTGCTTAAGATTAAGTTGGTGAGCAAGAGATTGAAATCTTTCTCTATCCTCTGATCTGTCAATAGCATCTACATCTGTGCCGAGAATGGTGACATTATTTGATAATAGAGTCTCGGAAAGCTTCAGGGGCGTCTGACCCCCAAATTGAATAATTACTCCCTCAGGCCTCTCTAGATCAATAATATCTAAGACCTTTTCCTCTGTAATTGGTTCAAAATATAATCTATTGGATGTGTCGTAGTCTGTCGACACAGTTTCAGGATTACAATTAATCATTATAGATTCATAGCCTTCTTCTTGCAGTGCAAATGAAGCATGAACACAACAATAATCAAACTCGATGCCCTGCCCAATCCTATTTGGGCCACTACCCAAAACAATCACTTTTTTATTGTTTGTAGGACGAGATTCACATTCACCTTCATATGTTGAATACATGTATGCGGTTTCGGTAGCAAATTCAGCAGCGCAAGTATCCACTCTCTTGAAAGAAGGCATAACACCCAATTTCTTTCTGAGATCTCTTACATCTTGAGCAGTTGATTGAGTTAATTTAGCAATTCTATGGTCAGCAAAACCTTTTTGTTTAAGGTTAAGCATTTTATGAAAGTCTATTTCTTGAAGTTTCGTATCCTGAAGAATGTTTTCCTCATCAACCAAATCAATTATTTGTTGTAAAAACCAAAAATCGATACCTGTTAATTGATTTAATTGCTCTACATCCCAACCCAGTCTTATTGCATCTCCAACATATAAAATTCTCCTAGAACCAGGAAATGTAAGCTGATATCGAAGAGTTTCATTTTGATTAGAAGTATCATCTAGTATGCTTTCAAAACCATTCAAGTCTTCTTCTAAACTCTGAAGTGCTTTTTGAAGAGATTCTTGAAAGGTTCTTCCAATACCCATTACTTCACCAACAGATTTCATTTGAGTGGTAAGTCTGTCATTTGCCTGAGGGAATTTCTCAAAAGCAAACTTTGGAATTTTTGTCACTATGTAATCAATAGAAGGCTCGAATGATGCAGGTGTTAATCCATTGGTAATATCGTTCTGCAATTCATCTAATGTAAATCCAACAGATAATAATGCTGCAACTTTGGCAATTGGAAATCCGGTTGCCTTTGAAGCCAAGGCAGAGGAGCGGCTAACCCTAGGATTCATTTCAATTACAACGACTCTCCCATTTTCAGGATTAATACCAAACTGAACATTGCTTCCTCCAGTCTCAACTCCAATTTCTCTCAGAATTTTAAAAGATTGGTCTCGTAAAACTTGATACTCTTTATCTGTTAATGTCTGAGCTGGTGCAACGGTGATGGAATCACCAGTATGGACTCCCATTGGATCAAGATTTTCTATCGAGCATATAATAATGCAATTATCATTTTTATCTCTAACAACTTCTAGCTCATATTCTTTCCAGCCGAGCAGAGATTCATCAATCAGCAGCTCAGTTGTTGGAGAGAGATCTAAACCTTTTTCGCAAATTTCTTTGAACTCTTGGATGTTATAAGCAACTCCTCCTCCCGAACCACCTAAAGTAAATGAAGGTCTAATAATGCAAGGAAATCCCAGACTCTCTTGAACAGACAAGGCTTCTTCCATTGAGTGCGCAATTCCAGATCTAGGAGTTTCAATACCAATACCTTTCATTGTTTTGTCAAAGAGCTCTCTATCTTCTGCTTTATCTATAGCCTCTCTTGATGCACCAATTAGCTCAACATTGTATTTTTTTAAAACCCCTTCTTTTGCCAATGTTAAAGCTGTATTTAGGCCTGTTTGCCCCCCCATGGTTGGCAATAGTGCATCTGGACGCTCTTTATCAATTATTTTTTCAATTGATTTCCAATGGATAGGTTCAATGTATGTGGCGTCCGCAAGCAAGGGGTCAGTCATGATTGTTGCAGGATTAGAGTTAACTAAGATAACCCTAAAACCCTCAGCTTTAAGGGCTTTACATGCTTGAGCTCCTGAATAATCAAACTCACAAGCTTGACCTATAATTATTGGTCCAGCACCAATAATTAAAACAGATTTAATGTCAGTTCTTTTTGGCATTGTTTTTAATCATTGAATTAAATTTTGTAAATAGCTCCTCTAACTCATGAGGACCAGGACTAGCCTCTGGATGCCCTTGAAAACTGAATGCAGGCTTGTCCTTAAAAGCAATGCCTTGCAAGCTTTGATCAAATAACGAGACATGAGTAGGCTCAATATTTTCAGGGAGACTTGATAAATCAACTGCAAAACCATGATTTTGACTTGTGATGTATACCACTTTTGATGCTAGATCTTGAACAGGATGATTAGCACCATGATGACCAAACTTCATCTTATATGTTTTACATCCGCCCGAAAGAGCAAGCAACTGATGACCCAAACATATTCCAAAAATTGGTATATTGATATTAAGCAGTTGCTGAATTAATTCGATTGCATAATTACAAGGCTCAGGATCTCCAGGACCATTAGATAAGAAAACCCCATCTGGTTTTAGGCTCATCAGTTCTTCAAAACTTATTTGAGCATTTACTACCTGCACTTTACCTACATGCTTTCTTAAGAGCCTTAAAATATTTTTCTTTACTCCAAAATCAACAGCAACAATTAACTTTTCATCTTTAGTCTGTTTATAGTTTGGCCAAGTGCCCTCATCCCATGAGAACGATTTTTTCGTTGATACTTCTTTAGCAAGATCCAGGCCTTCCAAGCCATCAAATTTATCTAAAGCCTGATTGGCTTTTGATAAAGAGCTTGAATCATTAGGAGCGATGCATGCTTTTACTGATCCATGGTCTCTAAGCTTTGCTGTTAACGCCCTAGTATCAATGTTTGAAATTCCTATTGTTTTCTTTGATTCTAAAAAACTTTCAAGGGATTGAGTTGCACGCCAATTGCTAAAATGGCTGGGCAAATCTTTTATTACAATGCCGGAAGCAACGATCTCATCCGACTCATTATCTTCATCATTAATACCAGTGTTTCCAATGTGGGGATGAGTAAAAGCAATTATTTGTTTGGCATATGATGGATCGGTAATGATCTCTTGATATCCTGACATAGAGGTATTAAAAACAATTTCACCTACTGCCAGCTCTTTTGCACCGAATCCCATGCCCTCCAAGACAGAACCATCCTCTAGAACTAAAATAGCTGGAAAAGACATTAGTTAACTCTCCCAAGTAGAGTAAAAAAGATAGTAAAAAATTGTGAAAATTGAGGATTTAATGAGCTAAAATTGTGCGCTGGCATTAAAAGGGTACTTTATATTGATAAGTCCTCAACGTCCATAAAATTTTAAAAAAAATGAAGATAAATTTAAAAAATCAAGATCAAATATTTGAGATGAGAATCGCTGGTCAATTGGCAGCTGAGGTTTTAGAAATGATCACACCTTATGTAGTGCCTGGAGTTAGTACTGAGGAGCTAGATAAGAGGTGTTATGACTTTATAGTGAATGAACAAAAAGCTATTCCTGCGAATGTGGGTTATAACGGTTTTGAAAAAACAATTTGCTCAAGTGTTAACCAGGTAATCTGCCATGGAATTCCATCAGATAAAAAAATACTCAAAGATGGAGATATTTTAAATATAGATGTAACAGTTATTCGCAATGGCTGGCATGGCGATACATCAAAAATGTTCTTGGTTGGTAAGACTCAACCACATAATGAAAGGCTTGTGAAAGTGACTCAAGAATGTTTGTATAAGGCGATTGAAGTGGTAAAGCCAGGAGCTCGTTTAGGTGACATAGGTGCAGTTATTCAAGAGCATGCAGAAAAAAATCATTACTCTGTTGTGGAAGATTATTGTGGCCATGGAATTGGACAGGTTTATCACGAAGAGCCCCAAGTTCTGCATTATGGCAAAACTGGCAGAGGCCTAGAAATTAAAGAGGGTATGTGTTTTACAATTGAGCCTATGATCAATCAGGGGTCAAAATATACCAAACTCTTAAGTGATGGATGGACTGTAGAAACAAAGGATGGCAGAAATTCAGCTCAATGGGAGCATACCCTTGCAGTTACTGAATCTGGCGTGGAGGTTTTAACAAAGCGCAGTGAAGAATCCTTTTGAGCAACTCATTAGAAAGTATCAATCTTGACTTTAAAAAAAGTTTTCACAGCGTATTCCAAAAACCCGAACTGATTCAGTCCTTTCTTACAAAACGATCAAATAAATTTGATGTCATTATTAAAAAGGAGTTCATAAGAAGAGAGCTTGAAACAGATTTTGCATTGGTTGCACTTGGAGGCTATGGAAGAAAGGAGCTCTTTCCCTCTTCCGACATTGATCTCTCAATCATTCAATTTAATTCAAAGACAAAAAAGATTGAAGACATTAAAGATTTTATTGGATGGCTCTGGACCCTGAAGGTAAAAGTTGGGCATTCAGTTCGAACGGTTAAAGATATTGAAAAGATAACCAAATCTGATCTAAAGGAATTTACCTCATATCTTTCATATAGAATTATTTTCTGCGAAAAAAATAAAGTTGCTGGCTTAAGCAACGATTTAAAGAAAATATCAAAAAAATGGAATAAAACTAAATTTTTTAAAGCTAAACGGCTTGAACAACACAATAGGTTTCAATCTTTCGACTCTACCGAATTTAGTCTTGAGCCAGATCTCAAGGAATCACCAGGTTGCTTGCGAGATTTTCAAACTGCTTTGTGGATTTTAGAGCATTGTTTTAAATTAAAAAAATTACAAGATTGCACAACCGCAAAACTTTTTTCAAAAAAAGAAGTATCAAGCATTTATCAATCCTATGCCCATATGCAGGCTCTAAGATATTTTATTAACCTTGAAAGTGGTACGAATCGTATTAGCTTTGAGAACCAATTATTGCTTTCAAAAAAATCTAAACTGAAGGCCTCAAAAAAATCATCTGCTGTTGAGAAATTCATGAGAACTTTTTTTCTACATGCATCCACCCTATCAGATTTTAATGAGTTTGTTTTTCAGGCATATGACGATCAATTAAACATACTGAAGAGACCTTATACAAAAAACTATTACATCTTTAAAGACCGGATTGGCATTGCTGAGAATGTTAATCTTGTAAAAAATCCCAAATTAATTTTAGATAGCTTGATCCAGGTTGGAAAACTAAAAAGAATCAATGGGTTAGATTTTAAAACTATTAAAAAAATTCAGGAATCATTGCCTAAAATTGATCCTAAATATTTTTTGTTACCTGAAGCAGGAACTCAATTTCTTCAAATCCTAAGATCATCTACCAATCTTTCAACCATTCTAAAAAAACTAAAGCAGTTGGGTTTAATGAGATTGCTAATTCCAGAATTTGGGCTAATTGAGGGTCAAATGCAATTTGACATGTTTCACGTTTATACCGTTGATGAGCATACTTTTAAAGTTGTAAGAAACATGAGACAAATGCAAATTGGAAAAGTTGATCCATCTTTAAAAATCGAACATGAATTAATTAACAAATTGCCTAAAATTGAGCTTTTGTATCTCGCAGGAATTTTTCATGATCTTGGGAAAGGTAAAGGTGGGGATCATTCTGAAATAGGAGAAAAGATAGTTGAGAAATTTTGTAAAAGGTTAAATTTTTCTCTTCATGATACCGAGCTATTATCCTGGCTTGTTAAAAACCATTTAATCATGTCATCGATATCGCAAAAAACCGATGTCCATGATCCTGAGACTATTACGAACTTTACTAAAAATGTTAATACCATAGAAAAGCTTAATTATATTTATATGCTTACCATCAATGATATAAGAGGCACTAATCCAACTTTGTGGAACTCATGGAAACATGATTTGTTAAAACAGCTCTTTATGTCCTCTAGAAAAAAACTAAATCTTGAGGAAGCCGAATCTAACAAATCAATTGTCTACGAAAGAAAGTTTGTATCAGCTAATGCAATCAAAAAAGGACACGAATTTTTAAATCAGGTATGGGATCAATTACCAGATGCTTATTTTTCAAAATACCAACTAAAGCAACTTTCAAACCAAGCGAGAGCTGTTGCTGCTTCGAATGGAGAAACATCTGTTTTTGTACAAAGTAGAAAAAACCTAATTGAGATTTTTATCTTCACCCCTAATCAAGCGGGCTTATTTTTGAAAACTGTTAATGGGTTTGAGCAACTTTCTTTAGAGACTATTGATTCAGACATTCATACAACCCGTGATGGGAAATATGCCATGAATACTTTTATCTGTAGACATAAAATTCTTGGGGGTAATTTGATTCAAAGAGATATTCAAAATATTGAACAAAAAATTATGCTTGCAATCTCTTCTGAAAATTTCAAAGGAATCACTAAATTAAAAACAAAATACAAAAAAGTTTTCGAATACCCCACCAGAGTATATGTATCATCAACCAACAAGAAAAATGCAAGTCTGGTTACTCTAGAAACTTTAGATCAACCCTATTTGCTCTCTAAAATTGCCAATATATTTCTTGATCATGGAATTAGCATTGACTCCGCTAGAATTACTACTCTTGGTGAAAAAGTAGAAGATAATTTCACAGTAATTGATGAAAAAACAAAATTATGTATTTCTCAAAATAAAACTAATCAGCTACAAAAGAAACTAAAGAGCCTGTAGGCACTTCAATAAAGATCAAGACTGCCTATAATAACTATATGAAAAATTTCCCATTAATTGGCCTCGGCATTGCAACTAAGGGTTCCTCAGGTAATACATTGGATACCTTTTTTCCATGCATAAGCTTTAAAAATATTGAAGATGAATTCAGTCAATATTATGAGATTTGGGATTCCTTGATGAGTGAAAATGTAGCTGAAATAAAAGATACTGCCTCTCTTAACCTTCAGGATGAAAGTTTAAATAGTGCAATTAGCAATCTTAATGAAAATAAAATCATAGTTTTATGCAGGATTTTAGAAAACCAACCCATTCAAACTATCGAGGAAGCATATTTAAAATTACATCTAATATCTTATAAATACTTTGAACCCAATTCATTGAATCTTGAAAACTTATTCGACTCTCTTCTGAATATTGCCTGGACAAACCAAGGGCCAATCGAGCTTGGTGACATCGATAAAAGAATTCTGTCTGCACAGAAAAATAATCGGCCACTTGAAATCAAATCAGTCGACAAGTTTCCTTGTTTAACTAACTATATTATTCCTCCAGGTGTGCGTATTGGAGATGCGAGCAGAGTAAGACTGGGTGCTTACCTCAGTGAGGGCACAACGGTAATGCATGAGGGTTTTGTAAATTTTAATGCAGGAACGCTTGGGCCAGCAATGATAGAAGGAAGAATATCTGCTGGCGTTGTAATCGGTAAAAACTCAGACTTGGGAGGTGGCTGCAGTACAATGGGAACACTATCGGGAGGCAATGATATAAAAATATCCATTGGTGAGAATTGCCTTCTAGGAGCAAACTCTGGTCTTGGCATTCCGCTTGGTGATAACTGCATTATCGAAGCAGGCCTTTATATTACTGGGGGATCAAAAATTATGAAGTATAATTCTAATAATGAACCTGAATCAGTTATCAAAGCTTCAGAACTTGCTGGATGCAATAATTTGTTATTTATCAGGAACTCTCAGACTGGTGCCATTGAAGCAAAAATTAACCCTAAATCTATCGAATTGAATGAAGAACTTCATAAAAACTAATAACTTATGTCAGCACTAGAATTAGCTCAATCACTCATTAAAATAAAGTCAATTTCTCCTGAAGACGGGGGTTGCTTCGATCTTATAGAGGCTGAGTTAATTCCCTTGGGTTTTCAAATAGAGAAGATTCCTGAGCTGAATTGTGAAACGCTATTAGCCAAGTACGGCGATTCAGGAAAGGTATTTTGCTATCTTGGGCATACTGATGTTGTTCCCTCAGGCCCAGAAGATGAATGGACATCACCCCCTTTCGAGGCAAATATTGTAGATGGAGATTTAATAGGAAGAGGAGCAGCTGATATGAAAGGTAGTGTTGCAGTCTTCATAGAATCAATAAAAAACTTTTTAGCCGATCATCCAAGCCCGAATTTTCAAATCTGGGTTATGTTAACCAGCAATGAAGAAGGCGAACCAGCTGATGGAAAAATCAATACTTTGATGGATGCATTGACGGATCAAAATCAATTTATTGATTACTGTTTGGTTGGAGAGGCAAGTTCATCTGATAATGTTGGAGATGTTTTGAGAGTTGGCCGCAGAGGATCGTTAAGTGGAAAGCTTAAATTGATTGGCAAACAAGGTCATGTTGCATATCCTCATAAAGTTTTAAGTCCCATTTTGGAGGTGGGACCTATTATCAATAAACTGAATCAAATTATCTGGGATGAAGGCAATGAACATTTCGACCCAACATCATTTCAAATTTCAAATATTGATTCTGGAACTGGAGCCACAAATGTTGTTCCGGGACATTTGAACATGCTCTTTAATTTTAGATTTTCTCCAGAATCGAGCCAAGAATCACTCAAAGAAAGATTTGTTCAAGTTCTAGAAAAATCAAAATGTTCATTTGAAATTGATTGGACTCTAAATGCTCAGCCTTATTTAACGAAAAAAACAGAGCTCCTCTCTATCATTCAAACAGCTTTAAAAAAGATTAATGGCAAGGAAGCGATCGTTGATAATGGCGGAGGAACTTCAGATGGAAGATGGGTCTCGCCATCCGGCTCAGAGGTTATTGAGCTGGGGCCAAGAAATCAAACTATTCATAAGATAGATGAGAAAATCTCTCTAGCAGACTTGGCATTGTTACAAGAAATTTACCAACAGATCCTTGTTGAAACAAACAATCATGCCAGCTAAAAGCGTTTAATCTTTTGCTGTTTTTATAACAAAAGAAAGCGCAATTAATGCAACAGCAATAACCAAATAATACTGAATCATAAATTCAAAGACTGGTGATATCGTCTCAAGTCCTCCATCCAAAGCCTCTCCTCCAAGCAGCCCTGCAAGGACGCCACCAATTGCACTGGCCAGGAACCATAAGCCAAACATCTGACCCATGTAACGCTTAGGACCGTATCGAGAGAAAGCCGATAAACCAATTGGTGATAGGGCTAATTCACCCCATGTTTGAAACAGGTATGTTAAAAGTAACCATTGCATGCCTACGGGAGATGACTCAAGAGCTATGTTTACAGCAACAATCATTATGAGAAAGCTTAATGCCATAAATAAAAGCCCGATTGCAAATTTTATTGGCAATGATGGATCTAAATTTTTTCTAGCTAGCTGTGCCCAAATTCCTGCAAAGATTGGAGCAAATAAAACAACAATTACTGGGTTTGCAAACTGCAACCAACCAACAGGAATTTCATATCCTACAATTGATAAATCCGTATAGTCCCTTGCAAAAATATTTAATGAGCCAGCTGATTGATCAAAGCCAGACCAAAAAGCAGCGGCTCCTACAAAAAGTAAAAATAATAAAATTAAATTTTTTCTTTCAGCAGCATTTAATCCGGCAAAAAGAAAAAGATACACAAAATATAAACCAGCAATAATTGTAAGAAAATATGCAAATTGTTCAGCAAAGAATCTTGGATCAATAGTAAAAAAACCAAAGAGTCCAGCACCTATTACCATAAACATTCCCACAAGAGATACTTTCAAATAGGTAGTCAGCTTATTACGCTTATCATCTGGCATTTCATTAGGATGCATGCCAGCGTCTCCCAATAAATGTCTATGTTTAATATATTGAATTACACCAAAAGCCATCCCTATCCCGGCAGCACCAAACCCCCAATGCCATCCAATTTTTTCACCCAAATATGAACAAATTAAAAATCCAAGTGTTGAGCCTATATTGATAGACATATAAAAAATGGTGTAGCCAGAGTCTCTCTTATCATCTTGACCTTCATAAAGCTGACCAACGATGGTTGAAATGTTCCCTTTTAGAAGACCAGTACCCAATACAACAAAAATCAGGCCCAAGAAAAATGTCTGCTCAATAGGAATAGCAAGTGTAAAATGGCCCAAAGCAATAATGAGAGCGCCTATTAATACCGCTTTTTGGTGCCCTAAAATATTGTCTGCAATCCATCCTCCTGGAACAACCATAAAATAAACCATTCCAGAGTAAATACCGTAAATTGCTTGAGACTCGACTTGTGTCCAACCTAGACCAGGATTAAAACCAGTAACAGCTCCTGTCATATATAGAACCAATAAAGCTCGCATTCCATAGTAGGACATGCGCTCCCACATTTCAGTTAAAAATAACGTTCTTAATCCGATTGGATGCCCAAAAAAAGTATTACTTGTATTCATATTATTTGAGTTATGATTTAGGAGAATACTATATCAAACTAATGGAAAAAACACCTTACGTTGGACCGTTTAAGAGAATCGTGGCATCAGTCTATGACTTCTTTTTGTTGCTCGGAGTCTGGTTTTTAGTTGGCTCTTTAGCGCTTTGGTTGAATGGAGGTCAAATCTTGCATCCATTAATCGGGGGTTTGCTAGTTTTTATAAGTGGGTGGATGTTTTTTACATTTTTTTGGATAAAGAACGGTCAAACTCTTGGAATGCAGGTATGGAAATTTAAAATTGTTAATTCAGATCCTAATAATGATCGAATCACTCTCAAGCAAACTTTTTTAAGATATACAGTAAATTGTGGAATGTTGGCGCTTCTTGGTATGCCTTTATTCCTTATTTATGTAGATTCAAAAAAACTGGCTGTGAATGATATTCTTTCTAAAACTAGACTTGAAAAAATTTAGCTAGGTTTTCTGAAATTTATAAGTCCCAATTGCAATTAAAATTATTATCGGTAAAAGATGTGCCATTAACACTGGCCATTGATAAGTCAGGAATGATGCAATACTTAAATCTTTGATTAAGTCATAAATAAGTCCTAGTGAAATGCCTATGATTATTTGTCGACCGACTCCTGTTGAACGCGTATTATCGAACATCAAACTGCCTGCTAAAAAAATTATTGCAATAATAGAAATTGGCAAGAGCAACCTTGAATATATCAATGAATCAATTTTTTGTAGATCTTGATCGAGTTGGTAAGCCTTTTTTAATTCAAGCAACGAAGGTAAAGAGAATTTTTCTAGGGCATTGTTTGAAAGCAAAAAAGACGCTGGGAAATCAAATGTTTTGTTTGAGGGGGGATCTGCTATCTGTAATTTACCATCATCTAATTCACCTTCCTTAAAACTAGTAAATGAGGCAACTTTTTGTTGGCCATTAAATTCTATAACTCGAATTTCTTCAGCCTGATTTTCATTTAATCGCCTCAAACCGATGAGATTTTTTTCAGCTATCTCCCATTGAAATACCTCTGCCGATTGGGCGGGTTGATTGATAATTTTAGATTTTTTTGCCAAGTCCATGAATAATGTCTCGTTAAAAAACATTAATGCCAATGAGAACATCAAGGGACCCAAACCTGATACTAAAACAATTTTTAAAGGTGAAAACCCTGCTGAGCGTAAAAAAACTAAATTGCCCTGCTGATTAAATATTGATAATGCAATTAAAGTACCTATCAACATAGAGCTTTCAAGGTATTGCATTCCTTTGTGCAATTGCTCATAAAGCACCAGATTAAAAATAGTTGGAAATCTTTTATCCTCCGATAAATTTTCGAGCTCCATTACTAGAGTGACTGCAAAATCAAGAAATAACATTACAACCCATACCAATGCTGAGATTGCAAAGCTTCTAATAATTAGATGTTTGGTATAGGTATTAAAAATACTCTTTATCATGAGCTTAACCAGACCAAAAGAACAAATATTAAAAAAATGATTAAGATCGTTTTTATCCTTGAGTTAGAAAAAAAACTCTTTAATGAAACTCTTCCATCTAACCAAAAAAGCAAGCATCCAAAAGATAGAAATACCAGATGCACAGGCCATAAAAAGTAAAAAAAGAGATTGAGGTTCTCGGTGTAGCTCTCTCTATATGCAACCAATACACTTAGGTAAAAAATATAAATTAGTACCCCCGTAACAAGGCTGCCCTCTCTTCCTGATCTGGGATTCTCTTTACCAAAAACAAAACTAAGTACCAGCAAAGCAATAAGCATAATCGGAATGCTGGCATTCCATTGATTCTGAATAAAATTGGATTGGTTTTTATAATCTAGCAATTTTGAAAGAGTGAATGGTTTATTTGACGTTTCTCCAACGCCAATAGAATGAATCAACTCTTTAAATGAGGCATCTATTTTATTAGAGCTATTTAGGTCTGGGTAAATAGATCCATTTTGGAAATTTAAAACCATATCATTGCCTTGATTTGATATTTCCAGTATCTCAGCCTTAATCATTGACAGGGATGGATCATCTTGAACAAAAAATGTTACACCAGTCATTTGCGAGCCATCATAAGATTTAAAATGAAGATAACTTCCAGCTTCATCAAGATTAACCAATGTCTCAGGTTGCAACATTGAAAGTTTATCTTCGTAGGATTGCTCCGCTATTAAGCTCTTAGACAGAGCTTTGCCATAAGGGGCTAAATAAATGCTAATCAGCGCACATGAAATTAAAGCGATGAAAAAAAATGGGGTTATTTGCTTGATAAGCCCTAACCGAGATACTCCTGCAGAAAAATAAGCATAGATTCCATTGGATCTATAAAGCGCAGATATAACTAGCAGTAGACTCAAAAAAAATGCAAAAGGGATCAATAAGGCAAGAAAATCAGGCAATCTAAGAAAAATAACATTAAAAATAATATCTGGATTCAAACTGCCTGATGCAGCTTGCTCAAAATACCCAACAAGCCTTGATGAGAAAATTAAAGCAGTGAGGATAAATAAGATTGCAGTAAACCCTCTGAAAATTTGAGAATTTAAATGAATTGCAAGAATATTCTTTTTATACATGCCTTTAAGGATCTTGATGCATTACAATAAATATCTTATCAGTAATTTTTATCAGGAGTATGGTTTATGGCTTACAAAGTCTTATCAAGTCTAACGGCAAACAATGTAAATTCTGCAGATCTATTGAAGGTCAAGACAGATCTGTTGATTATTGCCGTTAATAAAAAAACAGCAGCTGCCACTGAACTTAAAGGTCTTCAAGCAAGCGCTCAATCATTGGTTAAAGAGTCAATCAAAGAAATAAATAGTGGGTCTAGAAAATCTATTTTTCTTCCTGCTCCAGCCAAAGTCGCAGCTAAAAATATTTTACTAATCAAAGAGCCAGATCCTAAAGCAGCCAGCTTTTTAGTTCTTCGTTATTACGAGGAAATCATGGGCTTGGTTAAATCATCGAAGGCAAAGGATTTTGCATATCTGATGAGTTCAACCACTTCAAAAGATTTTGATGATGTTTGGGCTGCTGAAGTAGCAGCTAGGACATTTGAGTCTTCAGCTTACACTTTTAATGCAACCAAGAATAAAACTGTAAAACCGATCACAGTAAAAAAAGGAACTCTTTTATTTGCTAGCCTAACCCCAGCAAAATTAAGATCAGTTAGAACTGCAGTTAAACTAGGTCATGCTGTTGGCGAAGGAATGAATGCCACAAAACATCTAGGAGATTTACCTGCAAATCATTGCACACCGAGAATTATTGAGCGTAAAACCAAAGCTCTTAAGAAAGATTTTCCAGCTTTAAAAATTTCTAGTCTCAATGAGAGGGATATGGAAAGATTGAAAATGGGATCATATTTATCAGTTGGCAAAGGAAGTGATGAGCCATCCAGGATGATGACTATCGAATACAAGGGTGGCGCAAAAGATAAGCAGCCCATTGTGTTAGTAGGAAAAGGAATTACATTTGACACTGGCGGTATCTCAATTAAACCAAGTCCTGCTATGGATGAAATGAAATGGGACATGTGTGGAGCTGCATCTGTATTTGGGATTATGCAAACGCTGGCTAGGCTAAAAGCTAAAGTAAATGTTGTAGGCTTATTGGTTTGTGCAGAAAATATGCCATCTGCGCGTGCTACAAAACCGGGAGATGTTGTTACTTCCATGTCAGGTCAAACCATCGAAATTCTAAACACGGATGCTGAGGGTAGATTGGTTCTGTGTGACGCATTAACTTATTCAAAGAAATTTAAACCTAGTCATGTTATTGATATGGCAACTCTAACTGGAGCCGTGGTTGTTGCACTCGGTAGCCCTGCTACTGGGGTGATGGCTAATAACCAACCACTTGCTGATAAAATTTTAGCAGCGGGAGAAAAATCTGGTGACAGAGCTTGGCAACTGCCTCTTTGGGAAGAATATGCGCATTGCACCAAAACCAACTTTGCAGATCTTGCAAATATTGGTGGAGGAAGAGAAGCCGGAACTATTCATGCTGCTTCATTTCTATCTAATTTTACAAAAGAATTTAAATGGGCTCACATGGATATTGCAGCAAGTGCCTGGAATGGTGGTGCTAAAAAAGGTGGCACCGGCAGGCCAGTTCCACTGTTAGCTGAATTAATTTTAAATGGAAATTTATAAGCCTTTTCAAATCTTTTTAGGCAATGGATAAGAAGCCATATGACCCATCTGAGATAGAGCAAAGACTCTATCAAGAATGGGAAGATTCAGGTCTGTTTACCCCAGATGATGGGTCTGAATCTTATTCACTAGCTATTCCTCCACCAAATGTAACTGGAACACTTCATATGGGGCATGGATTTCAAAATGCCATCATGGATTGCTTGATTCGATACTATCGAATGTCAGGTAAAAATACTTTGTGGCAAGTGGGAACAGATCATGCTGGCATTGCTACTGAGATGGTGGTCGAAAGAAGATTAAATGCTGAAGGTAAGTCAAAGAATGATATTGGTAGAGAGGCTTTTGAAAAAGAAGTTTGGAATTGGAAGAAATATTCTGGTAATAAAATTACCTCACAACTTAGACGCTTAGGATCAAGTCTAGATTGGAGCACTGAGAGGTTCACATTAGATGATGAATATCAGCACGCTGTTTTAAGCGCATTTATTCAATTATTTGAAGAAGGTCTAATTTACCAAGGCAAGCGCTTAGTAAATTGGGATCCTGTGCTAGAGACCTCCCTATCAGACCTTGAGGTCATCAATAAAGATTTAACAATTAAAATTTGGGAAATAAAGTACCAGCTAGAGGGAACCGATGAATTTGTGACTATTGCTACCACAAGACCTGAAACGCTTTTTGGGGATATGGCTCTAGCAGTCAATCCTGATGATAAAAGGTTTGCTCATCTTGTAGGTAAAAATGCTGAGATTCCCCTTTGCGATAGAGTGATTCCTATTGTTGCAGATGATTATGTAGATGCAGAATTTGGTACTGGTGTTGTCAAGATTACTCCTGGTCATGATTTTAATGATTATGAATTGGGCAAACGACATGGGCTCCACTTGAATGAAAGCTTGCAATGTCATGTAGGGGATGAAAGCGCCTTTTCTCCAATTTCAATTTTAAACAAAGCCGTTGAAATTATTGGTGTTGCTCCTAAGAAATTTCATGGCATGGATAGGTTTGAGGCTCGAAAACTACTCTTAAAAGATCTAGAAAAAGAAAAGTTTCTCATATCTGAAAAAGAATATGAAAGCACTCTGCCCTATGGAGATAGATCTGATCAAATTCTTGAGCCCCTCTTAACAGATCAATGGTATGTAGATGCAAAAACTCTTGCCAAGCCAGCTATTGAGGCTGTTAAGTCAAAAGAAATACAATTTGTGCCTGCTAATTGGGAGAAAACTTATTTCCAATGGATGAATAATATTCAAGACTGGTGCATAAGCAGACAGCTGTGGTGGGGGCATAGAATTCCAATTTGGTACGATGAATCGAATACACCCTATGCAGGGTTTTCTGAGAAAGATGTTAGAGATAAACATAATCTTAATGGCACTTTACGCCAAGAAGATGATGTATTAGATACATGGTTTTCATCCAGCCTTTGGACATTTGCAACCATGGGATGGCCTAAAAAAAATGAAAAGTTAAGCCTATTTCACCCAACAACAACCTTAGTAACGGGTTTTGATATTATCTTTTTTTGGGTAGCAAGAATGATCATGATGACTAAGCATTTCATGAAAGAGGTTCCATTCAAAGAAGTTTACATAACTGGCTTGATTAAAGATGAAAATGGACAAAAGATGTCTAAGTCAAAAGGAAATATCCTGGATCCAATTGATCTCATTGATGGTGTTTCCTTAGATGAGCTCCTCGCAAAAAGAACCGAAGGCATGATGCAGCCTCAACTCAAAGAAAAAATTATTAAACAAACAAAAAAACAATTCCCCGAAGGTATTGAAAGTTATGGTACAGATGCATTGCGATACACTTTCTATTCTCTTGCCTCCCCAGGTAGAGACATTAATTTTGATATAGGCAGAATCAAAGGTTACAGAAACTTCTGCAACAAAATTTGGAACGCTTTCAGATTTATTGAAATGCAAGTTACCAATCATAGTTATCAACCTGGTGAGAGCTCAGGAAATATTTTATCCGACTGGATGGGCTCAAAAATTCATCAAACTGCTGAAAATTGTCAAACTCATATAAAACAATATCGATTTGATTTAGCTTCAGCAGAAATTTATGAATTGGTATGGTCAAATTTCTGTGACTGGTATATAGAATTCAATAAAGTGGCCATCCAAAACTCTGAAGATGCTAACCAAACAAATAACTTAATTGGAAATTTAATTACAAACTTCTATAGCATCCTTGAATTGCTGCATCCATTCATGCCATTTATTACTGAGGAACTTTCTTCGAAATTAGCTAATTTAGCGAAGGTAGAGAAATTGGGTTTTATGGTTAAGAGTGGCTTTGCTCATTCACGGGCTTCCAATAAAAAAACTGAGCAGCAATTAGATGAAATCATCAGCATTATTTCTGCACTCAGAGCGATTAGAGCAGAAAATCAAAATATTAAAAATGAGATCCTGAATCTCATTATTTCCAATGATCTCAACTCTGAAATGCAATCTGTTATCAGTAAAAATGAAGCAATGATTGCGGGAATTGCAAAATTAGATGGGATTGAATTTAGCGATAAGATCCCAGCAGAAGCAATTGAAAAAACTATGGATGGTTACAAACTAATCATTCCACTAGAAGGATTGATTGATCCTGAAGAAGAAATGATGCGACTTCAAAAAGAGCTAGCAGATGTGGAGAATGACCTTAAGATTATTAACTCTAAGCTTGCTAATGAGCAATTTACTTCCAAGGCTCCTCCTGCAGTTGTAGAGAAAGAAAAAGCAAAAGTTTTAGATGCTGAAAGCAAAAAAGCATTGTTGGAAAAAAGCATCGCTAAACTTCAGCCTTAGCCAAGCTAATTAGAAAATCACGAATAGCTTCACCAACGAATGAAGGCTCAGCATAAGTAATATCATGCTTGCCTCCCTCCAATATTAGTAACTCAGATTGAGGAATATAAAGCACGAGTTCTTCACTTCCTTTAAATGGAACAACACCATCATCAGTTCCCCAGATAGTTAGAGTGGGCTTATTTAAATTCCCAACTTTGCCAAACATTTCCTGGGTGCTAAATAAATTGAAATTACGAGCTGTTGATAGCAAAGCATGAATAAAGCCCTTGTATTGCATCTGTATTCCTGCTTTTTTTATAAATTCTTTTTTTGATAAAGCTAATGGGTCTTCTCTAGGTGGCTCATCATTCTCTTCATTACCTTGAAAGACCAACCTTGAACCAAAAACATTTAGAAACCACTCTCCGATTAAAGGTTTCATTATCCACCAATCCTTGGTTGGATTTTCAACCATAAAACCAGCTGGAGCTATCAATGACATGCTTTTAACCATGCCAGGAAACTCATTGGTAAAGTGACCAACTATCGGTCCGCCCATTGAATAACCAACCAAATGTACCTGTTCAGAAATTTCTTGAGAATCTAACAATCCTTTTAGAGACTGAACAAAAACATCCTTGGTGTATTTAATCCTTGGTCTCTCAGAGTACCCTCGACCATAGTGATCAAAAACAAGGACTGAGTAACCTGCATCCAATAAAAAACCTTTCATTCCATCCCACACAAAATGAGGAGTAGAAAATCCATGCACCAAAACGACTGTTTCATTGTTTGCAACTTCAGCATCTGGATAATACCAACGGTAATACAGATTGCCTTCTTTTA